>JANPPB010000224.1:0-4749 GCA_031428295.1 Segetibacter sp.
CAACAGAGCGCCACTTATGATCAGCAGTCCAAAAAATTCTCTTGTCTTTTCAATGTATGGTTTGGTGGCCTGCATGCTTTCTACAATGCTTGGCTGATTGTATTTTATTATCCAATCTCTTACACCATCTTTCTCAAAAAATAGTTTAATAGCATAAACCATGTAAAACACTGTTGCAATAATATACACCACCGGGTAATAAATGTGGAAGGCAGCAAGCCCGCAACAAATAGAAGCCACCATGTAAATGGGTACCCAAATCCAGGAGTCGTTATCGTTGAGATTTACGTAGGCAAATCCCGCAAAGGCAACACAAAAGAACCCATTAAGAATGGACAAAATCATAGTTTCATTTTTAAGAAATAGCAATCAAATGTGGGTGGTAAAAATAATCAATCGTTCTAAACAATTGCTGATCCTTTTATATGATACTAATCATTTTATGAATGAGAAAAGCTGCATAGAAAAATATTTAATCATGCGCAGGGATCGGGCTTTTAATAGGTTTTGTCATGATTGTTTTAGCGTTGAAAATATTATTTAACCAACTAAACGTTCATTATGGAAATTATTAGTAAGCCCCTGAACAGAATCATTTTTGTAATAATGAGCCTGTTTGTTTCAGTAATTACCTTTGCCCAGGAGACCAAAAAAGTGGATGTAGATATTAGTACAGATGGAGGCGGAGGAAATGGATTTTTTGCTTCGCCGTGGGTTTGGGTAGTAGGTGGAGCTGTATTTATTTTATTGCTGGTTGCCTTATTAAAAGGTGGTAGCAGGAAAGATGCCTAAAAGATTTTCCAAATATTTTAATGAATAATTTGAGTGGAGGTTGCCTTTGGGCGACCTCCTTTTATTACTGGCTTTGTTTCGAAAATTCTTTCAGCATTATTCTTTCTTTTTTGGTTAAACTTTTCATTCCCCGTATGTGAATTTTCTCCAAAATATCATCTATTTCCTGTTCTTTTGCCTTTCGCTTTAAATTGTATTTGTCTTCAACATTTAGCTGCTTATTCCTCTTGTAAAACAGGTTATCTATCAACAATAACGAAGGCTTGTTTATGATTAGAATAATGAAAGAAATTGCAGGAAGCGAAATGATTAGTATAGTGACATAATTGGTAACAATAGCCGAAGGATACATGATGAGACCTACTGCCATACCTACCAATGCTCCACCTAAATGTGCATCGTGACCAATGTTGTCTTTATTAGAGCGAATGCCATAAATAGAATATAAAATATATAATAAGCCAAACAGCCAGGCTGGTATGGAAATAGGTAAAAAAAGTAATCCAATCTTCATACCCGGCGTTAAAGCAATGGTTGTAAAAATTACTCCGGCAATAGCACCCGATGCGCCTACAGAACTATAACCACCATCATCTTTATGCAACAATAAGGTGAGCAGGTTACCCCCTATTAAACCGGCAAAATAGATGATGAGAAAATTGAGGCCTCCAATTGAGTTTTCAAGACCTGAGCTAAAGAAATAGAAGGCAAGCATATTAAAAATCAGGTGCATCCAGTTCACATGCAAAAAACCGGCTGTAACAACCCGCTTGTAATCTTTATACAGTAAAATGTTATCGACCTTAAACAAATACCGATCGTAAAACAATTGGTCTTGAAACCCTTTGTACGACACGAGGAAGTTTGCTACAATGATAAACAGGCTTATGATTCCACTACTCTCCATTACCAAAAATTTTATAGTAAGCCTAAGTTATACACTTTTATTGCAAGGTTTTGTGAAGTATTGGCACCACTAAGACTTTATTTTGAAGCTTGCATTAGGAATGCTTGTAACAGGTATTCAATGTATGTGTGAGCCATGCATTAAGCAACCTTAGGTTGAACAAAAGACAGAAGTAATAGTTTGAATGACAGCTTATCTCAGCAATTGATCAATCGCCGTATGATATTTTTCAAACCCAAACGAGGCAATAGCTTGTTGCATCATAGCTGCGATATACTCCGTACCCAAATTGCCAATACTTCCTTCATGTGTATGTGTAATGCTTGTTGAATAGGTGAAGTTGCCTTCTTCAATACCGCCACCTACTTTTTTATAAGCATCTCTAAAAGGCACGCCCAGTAATACCAATTTGTTTACTTCCTCAACGCTGAACAAGTATTTATACTGTTCGTTGCTGAGCAGGTCTTGCTTTACCCGCATATTACTGATCATCAGGTGCATCATATCAATGCAACTGTTTAGGGTTACAAAAGCAGGAAACAAGTACTCCTTTAGCAACTGGAAGTCGCGATGGTAACCTGAGGGTAAGTTCGTTGTCAATAAAACTATATCGTTTGGCAGTGCTTGTAACTGGTTGCACTTTGCACGTATCAGTTCAAATACGTCGGGGTTTTTTTTGTGGGGCATGATGGATGAGCCGGTTGTTAACTCATCAGGAAAAGAAATGAAGCCGAAATTTTGATTCATGTACAGGCAACAATCCATACTAAGCTTATTGAGTGTAGCTGCTACATTACTTAAGCCCTGGGCAACTATGCGTTCACTCTTACCCCGGCTCATTTGGGCATACACCACGTTATAATTCAGCTCGTCAAAACCAAGTAACTGTGTAGTCATTGTTCGGTTTAAGGGAAATGAAGAGCCGTAACCTGCTGCCGAGCCAAGTGGATTTTTATTTACCACTTTGTAGGCAGATTGCAGGGTGATGACATCATCCACAAGCCCTTCGGCATAAGCCCCTAACCACAGCCCAAACGATGAAGGCATGGCCAGTTGCAGATGCGTATACCCTGGTAGTAAATCATTTTTAAAGGTTTCACTTTTTTGCTGTAAAAGCTCAAAAAGATGTTGGGTATTGTGTACCAATTGTTCGATGGCACTGCGTAAAAATAATTTCAGGTCAACCAAAACCTGGTCGTTCCGGCTACGGCCACTGTGTATTTTTTTACCAACTTCGCCAAGGGTGTTTGTCAGCATCAGTTCTACCTGCGAGTGTATGTCTTCCACCCCTTCCTCCAATGTAAAGTCCCCTTGTTCAATCGTCCTGTAAATGTTCTTTAATTCAGCAGACAGCATGGTCAATTCTTCGGCGGTAAGCAAACCAATGCTTTGCAGCATGGTAATGTGCGCCAACGAACCCTGAACATCAAAAGGTGCCAGGTACATATCCATTGCCCGGTCGTTGCCTATGGTAAAAGTTTCAACTGCCTGCGATACGTTGGTATTTTTTTGCCAGAGTTTCATACAATGCTTACTAAATGCTGCTGTTATTAAAAAGAACCTTGCTACAGGTAATTAGGTGGTGAAGTTAAATAAATGGTGTTATAGGGTTTATGGTGGAAGGCGGTATGTTTCTTTTTGCCCATGAAATGAAGATTAGCCACTTGTTACACCTTCAAGAATATCTTTCTCTTAAATAAGAAATAACACAACTTCCACTCTAATGCAAATATGCACAGCGAAGTAATGATACCCGTAATAACTACCGGTATACCTGCCTTCATCATCAATCCATTGGTAATAGCAGCCACATAACCATTAAACCATCTGGCACCCACAATCTCAAAAAACAGGTAAATAAACAGTGAGTTCATACCCAGCACCAAAAAGAACAGCAGGTGCTTTTTATGATTGCTGACATCAATCCACCAATAGCAAAGCGAAAGGCCCAGCAGGCACCAACCCAGCGACACCAACGTAAAAGAGGTGGTTGCTATCTTTTTAATGATCGGCGTTATTTCTGCCAGGTCTAAAGCATAACCCGCCACCAGTAATGGTGCAGCCCATAAAAGCATCAGTCGTATCTTACTTTTTTGCTCACTCAGTAACAGTTTACCAACCAGCGAACCCGCTATTGTGTGTAAAGCTGTTGGCAGGCAATTGATGGCCACCCAACCTCCTTGATTAATCTTATTCATTAACAAAAGATCCATGTAATTACCAAAATTATGTTGGTCAGTAAACGGCTGGTCAAACCCAGGCACGTTGGTAAACCGGTACAAAATTTCAGTAAGTATCAACAACAACATGCATGCAATAATCTGTTGCAATGCAGGTAGCCTGAACAGTAAAAATGCCACCAATAATGTAAACGATAATTGGGTAAGCACATCCCACAACTCAAACGATAAACCCTTTGGTCTAACGGCGTAATCCAGCACACCAAAAAAGAACAGCCAGGCACACCGTCTTAATATTTTTTTAAAAGAGGTCCGCCACGCTACTCCATATTGTTGCTGCCGGTGCAGCGAATAAGCCATTGCTGTTCCGGCCATAAACATAAAGCCGGGTTGAATCAAATCCCAGAAGTGCAAGCCGTTCCATGAATGATGAAACAATTGTTGTATCAGTCCATTTAACAACATTCCATGAGTAGCCTCGTCCAGGTGCTCGTACAGACCCGTACTTTCCAGCGCTAACAAAACCATAATAAAGCCCCGCATAAAGTCGAGCGATAATAATCGCTTTTTTTCGTAGTCAGAGGTAAGCCTGTTTTCAATGGTCATAGTGGTGGGGGATTGGTCAGTCAGTTAATAGTTATTGGCTATTGGTCATTAGTCATTAGTCATTGACTGACTTAAAACTGCGGAAATATGTTAAGATAGGTAGTAAAAAATTTATGTTGCAATCATTCGTCTTCCATAGTAAAAATTGTTGTGTCATCAACTGGTATTTCTTCGGTAATACGGGTACTTTAAAGTGAAAAAGATACATGCAAAGAAATTGATACCAGCCGGATTGCCAAAGATGAGGCACTGCAATATGCAAAG
>JANPPB010000225.1:0-5215 GCA_031428295.1 Segetibacter sp.
TGAAGGGTTTGGGTTTATATTTCAGGGCGTCGTAGATTTCCCGTACCTCCTCTGTTGGCTCGCTGCATTGACGGATGATGATTTGCTGTTCACAATCATTTTTCATTGTAGTGGTAACGACCTTTTGGGTATTCATTATCCTGACGATGTCTCTCCATTCGTTTTTAATTCCCTTTTGTTTTAACTGATGACGGATGGTATTGACTACCCAATAGGCAAGTAAGCCTAAGTGTAAATGCGCCATTGCAGCGGCGTCTGTTTTATAAAGGATACTATTGAAGATGTAAGGCAGCAACTCTAAATCAAACTATGACGGCTGTACCTGTAGCCAGCACCATTAACATGCTGCCCGAAGCACCGACAGTTTCAAAATCAAGGTCAATACCTATTACTGCGTTGCCACCCAATAACTGGGCTTTTTTAACCATTTCATTCATGGCATTATTCCGGGCTTCTTCAATTACTCTTTCATAGGTTTTGCTTCTTCCACCCACAATATCTCTTAACCCCGCAAACAGGTCTTTAAAAATATTAGCTCCTATAATTGACTCTGCACTTACTACGCCCAGGTATTGTAATACTGGTTTGCCTTCTATGTTGTGTGTTGTAGTGGTGATCATGGGTTAAAAATTTAAAGGCAAGTTATTGAATCAAAAAAAGTACTCATTCAAATATTTAAGCGTTATAAAAGTCTCTAAACAAAACAAAAGGGTCATCATCTAACCCAAAGGTTAAATTTCTGGCAATAAACATTCCTCCTTGTTTTTGTTATTTACTAAGTTAGTATAGAGGCTCATTATTTAGCGGCTTCTATCTTTCCCCAGTTATCGCCTCTCTTTATCCTTAAAATTTGAGTGTCGGTAACTTTAAATTGTTTTACCAGGGTTTTAATGGGCTTACCCTCGTTCAGTAATTTTTTTAACAGCATTACCCTTGTAACGGTAAGCTTGCTATACGATGGATGTTTCAACGGATTGGTTTGACGCTCCAATCTTTCTGCTATAACCAGTGGGCTATGTTGCTGGTGAGCATAATTTTCTTCGGGCGTCATCCATTTTAAATTATTTGCACGATTGTTCAATTTATCGTGGTCGTTATGTGCTACAATAATTTGGCTGGCTTTGGGCGCAGGTATAAAATAATCGGCTACCAAACGGTGTATCAAAGCATGGTAATGAATAGTTCGTAGCTTGGTGTCGTCAGCAAACTTCTTCTTTAAATTCTTCTTTACTTTTTCAAGTAGTTGCTCAGCATCCACAATGGCTTCCTTTGGTTTTTCATTCAACTTCATTTCTCTAATTTTCTTAGAGAGCTTTACCACCTGGGCTTGTAGGAACACTAATTTCTTAGCCGTTTCTTCATCACGTTTTTTAAAAAATTTTAGCCTGATAATGGGATAACCATTGATCATTGAGCCATTAAGAATGTTGCCGTTTGAGACTTTGTTGAAGGATCGGATTCTTCCAAAGTTTGAAATTTCAATTCGGTTTTCGTTGGTGAATTCAAAGTCGAATTCAACCACCTTCCACCTTTCACCGGGGTAGGTCTTTGTCATAATCTTAGGGGAGTTTAAAAGGTTTCCTTCGGCACTAACAAGGTAATAATTGATTATTGGAGATGGAGAAACAGCAGGTGGAGAGAAAGCAACCGGTAAAATAAAATGGCTTAATTCCTTTGTCCTGTTCCCTTCATCTGTACGTTAACAACTACCACCCAATCAGCTTTAGGGATTAAATAGCCTTTGCCAAACCAAAAATAATACTTAATTCCTTTTTTAGTTAGTAAAGACCAAACTAAAATACTTGAAATTGAACCGTATAGCAATAGGCTGTATTATAATATGTCTTGCTATATTATGGTGAGGATTTTTTAAATGCAAACACTTTAGTAAAAGCACACCCGGCATTTTTTTGAAGGCTCGAATTAACCCACAATAAATATAAATGAAACCCTCAGCCGGTGTGGTGTTACCGATACGCTACTATCGTTTAAATTTGCAATCGTTTTATCAAATCAATCATATTGCTACTTATACATTATTGAAACCTATGAAACCAAATTTGTCTACCTGCCTTAGTCCCGCCTTGTTAAACCTGTATCCCGTTGAAAATGCCATTGTAGTGATTATTGATGTTTTCAGAGCTACGTCTACTATTGCTGCTGCATTATACAATGGGGCTACAAGGGTTATTCCGGTAGAAAATGTAGATACCTGTAAAAAATTGGGCAGCGAAATTGATGGCGCGATCACAGCCGGAGAAAGAGATGGTAAAGTGATTGAAGGGCTTCAATATGGTAATTCACCCGCAGAATACCCCAGGCATTTTATAGCAGGCAAAACACTGGTGCTTACTACAACCAATGGAACCAAACTATTACATCGTGCCGTGCATTATGGAGCAGCGGAAGTAGTCACGGGATCCTTTCCCAACATAGGTGCAGTCACGGATCATTTACTAAGCCAAAACAAGAATGTCATTTTGGGTTGCTCCGCCTGGAAAGACCGGTTTAACCTGGAGGATACTCTATTTGCAGGTGCGGTCATCAACAATATAAAAGAACATTTTACTATTCATTGCGATAGCAGCCTTATGGCAGAACAAATGTATTGCCAGCACGAAAATGACTTATACAACTTCATTCAGCATACAACGCACTGGCACCGTTTGGCGGCCTACGGCCTTCAAAAAGACCTGGAGTTTTGCGTAAGTAAAAACGTGGCTAACGTATTGCCGATCTATGCCAATAACGAGCTCAGGGTTTTATAACCTGTTTTATGGCTAATCGCAGGGGGCTTTGCTTGTCTACAATTTCACCCATCCTTATACCCTTGTTACTGGTGGTCTACAAAGCTTTTTCTTAACAAAAAATTCAAATGACAGCTTTTATAATATACTGCTGCTGATGTGTTTTCCGTTATTTTTGCTACTTGCTCTTTTTTGAACTGACGACGTTTTATAGGTGGAAAAACTACTTTTTAACGCATAAAAACCGGATAAAATAAATTATAGTAATGGCTTTACCTCACTTGATTAAACATGTTTATAATAACGGTACAGACGAAGTTATCCGAAGAGGAAAGAAGATACATGCTATAGGAAACGTGGAGTTGATGGAGTACGATGATCTTTTGGGTGCAGTAGTTTTTCGCGTTAAGGACGACGTTTATTCAACCTATTATAAAGTACAGGTAAACAAGTTTAAAGAAGCTAATGGCTTATCACTTCGATGCTCGTGCCCTTATAATTTAGGCGAAATATGCAGGCACGAAGCCGGTGCTTTATTTCAATTGCAGGAGCTGTTGGACCGTAACATGCTGGGCGAAAAAGAATTGGTGTACGATCAAAAGCATACGGTTGTAAAAATGAAACAGCTCGATCTTAAAATGATCCGCTTGCTTGCTGCTCAAAACTCCTATACAGAAGCCGAAGAATTTTTGAGGGATCATCAGGTTGATGTATCACAGGCTAAGGACGAAAAAGTAAAAGCGCAAATCGTTTATAACGGCGACACCTTTAACATACTACTTCAAAAAAACGAAGAGCGAAATTTTGATACCAGTTGCAATTGCCAAAGCGACGATAAGCATCCGTTATGTGTTCATAAAACCATTGTGTTTGTTCATCTTTTAAATAAGTATGGGGTTAATTATTTTGATAGCATTCGTAACTGGGATAAGGAGAAAAACAAATTACTGGAAGCCTACGGTTATTCGTTAAGCGATGAACTTAAAGGAAAATTTGAATTTGCTTATAAAGACAACAAGCCATTTTTAAGGGTGCTGGATAGCTCCATTAAAAGAATAACGCCGTCTGCTATGGGTATAAAACCCAAGCCGTTGCCAGTACTTTCTGAAGTGGATGTGGCAGATGAAGAAGAAACACCTAAACTGGCGCCCATGCAATTGGGCCTTGTTTTTCTTAAAACAGAGCAATACCCTTTTGTAATAATAGAAAGTGTACAGGGTGAGCCTAACGAAGAAAGAAATGCGTTTTCTGCCAGGACTGAAAAGATAGATTTGGGTAAGTATGTGAACACCGAATTGTTTAGCGAGGATGATAAAATGATGGTGCAGCAATTGCGCAAACTGCAACCCGGCGAGGTAAGCCGTTATCTTAACCGTAATTCACCCTTTAGCGGAATATGGGAAAACATCATTCAACAACACAACGATGCATTACCCGAGGAAACCCGCCACCTCATCATCGAATACCTTTACCCCAAATACAAAAAGATATTTGCAGATGCTAGCCCTTATTTTTCATTCATCCTTCCTCCTAATAAACCATTTGTAACGGCCCGGCTACAAAAAATACATTTATCGGTAGAGCCTGCTCAACTCAACTTCAATATAACCTATAAAAGCAAAACGTACGAGGTTGAATGCTTTGTAAAAGTTAATCACCTGGAGCTGCCATTGTCTCAAAATGAAAGCAGTTCGCCCTTGTTGTTTCAACACAACGAGAGCATGTACCTGTGGCACAAATCGGCCGATGTTTTAATAGCTGAAAAGTTTTTACCCGGTGGTAAAATGATTATTGGTGAAGAAAAATGGAATACGGAACTACAATCATTTATTCTGCCACTTGCAAAAGATTACAATGTTCAATTCAACAATGTAAAACGCGAAGAGATAAAAGACCTAAAGCCCGAAGTAAAATTAATGCTGAAGGAAAAGGGCGATTACCTGGTGTTTCAACCCTTGTTTGTGTATAAGGGTTACGAAGTAAAACCACAGGATAAAGACAAGATCATTATTCCGCAACAAGACAGGTTGCTGGTAATACAGCGCAATACCGACGAAGAGAAAGCTTTTGTGGAGAGGATTGAAAAACTGCACTCTCATTTTATACGTCCTGAGGGTACCGATAGCCTGGTATTAAAAGGCAACGAGGTTTTAAAAAACAACTGGTTCTTTTTGTTTGTAGATGCCATGAAGGATATGGATGTGCCGGTTTTTGGATTTGAAGCCTTAAAAAACTTTAGGTTCAATACAGCCAAACCCTCCACCAAAATTTACATAAGCAGCCACACCGATTGGTTTGATGCCAAGGTTGAAATTTTCTTTGGAGAGCAAAAAATTACGGTGGCTGATGTAAAGAAAGCTTTGGCTAATAAACAACAGTTTGTTCCTTTGGCGGATGGCTCGTTGGGTATATTGCCCGAAGAGTGGATCAAGAAATATTCATTACTGTTTCGTGTGGGCGAAGGCAAG
>JANPPB010000226.1:0-3131 GCA_031428295.1 Segetibacter sp.
AAAATAATCAGGTGATTTAAAGCTGTGGTTGCAGGGTGATTAAACACCGAAGACACTACAAACTGGCTGCTGCTGCCCTGCAGATTTTTTAAGTGAATGCGTTGAGGTTTGGAAAAAGAGAGCCTGTCCGCCAATTGAAAAAGGCGGGGGTTATTGTGAAATTTTTCTGATAAATGCTGCAAATTCATGCTAATACTACAACTCCTATGGCCCTGCTGTTGGCAAGGGCGTTTTTTCGGTTGGCAAAGATAGCCACCACAAGGCTGTCAATAAAATGAAATGTTGTTAAGGTGTTCGGGTAAGGTGTTCTATAAAGATTTTTGGTAACCGGCAGAGGATATTCATCAGGCTGTGGTTGCGTCGCACACTTATACAGGAGAGTGTTGAGGAACAGTTTTCACTTAAAATATTTTACAAAAATTAACACTGGCATGTCTTTAACATTATGGAAATACTTTTTTGCTTTTACTATTTTCGCCCCGACGCTCAACACAATTTATGCTTTTACCCCGATTAACAACCGTATGCTGCACGAGGCACTTTTTACTTTTCATTTTTTTACTATGTGCTTCATTCGCAAATGGGCAACAGGTAAATAAAGACACCCCCATTTTAACGCAGAACCAAGCGGAAATAAATAAAGCTAAAATTTCCGAAGGCAACAGACTGAAGGTTTTTGTTGATTGCAGTAATACCTACTGCGATAACACCTTTATACGTTCGGACATTGATATCGTTGATTTTCTTTTGGATCGGATAGCTTCCGATGTACACATACTTATTACCTCGCAGCGTAATGGCAGCGGCGGCGACCAGTTTCAAATGATATTTTATGGTCAGAACAGATTTAGAAATACAACGGACACACTCAAGTATAACTTAGATCCCAATGCTACCGACTTCGAAAGCAGAGACCTTCTTGTAAAATATTTGAAAATAGGCCTGACGCCCTTTATTTTAAAAACGGATTATGCCGGCGAATTAAACATTCAAATGAAAAGGCCGGAGAAAACAGGCGGGAAAAAAAGTAGCACCGTTACAAAAGATAATTGGAACTATTGGGTGTACCGGGTTGGCAGCAGCGGTAATGTAAACCTTGATCAGGTATACAAAAGCAATAATTATAGGGCCAATATATCCGCCAACAGAACCACCGATAAATTAAAAATAAATTTTACGATACGGGGTAACAGCAGCAAAACAAAATACGAATATGAAAGATCCGGCGGCATTACAAAGTTTGTAGTTAAAAATAGCTCATACGGCTTTAACCATGGTATGGTGGTAAGCATTAATCAGCATTGGAGTTATGGATACGAAGCTAACTTTAGCAACAGCACATTCTCCAATAACAAAAGCCGCATTTATTTAAGCCCTGCAATTGAGTATGCAATCTTTCCATACAAAATGGTGAACAATAAGTTTCTAACCATACGATATGGGATAGACTATACCCGAAACGCCTATTACGATACCACCGTTTATCTTAAAAAAAAAGAAGTATTGACGGGCCAGAACCTTTCTGTTAATCTGTCTTTAAATCAAAAGTGGGGTAATATTAATTCAGGTCTTAATTACCGAAATTATTTTAGCGACTGGAGCTTGAATAATCTTGGGATTAATTTAGATGTAAACGTAAGAATAACAGGTGGTTTAACAGTATTCGTTAGCTCATTTGGTGGCCTTACCCGGGACCAGGTTTTTTTGCCCAAAGGTGGTGCTACAGAACAGGAAATATTAACAAGAAGAAGACAGATTGCCTCAGGTTATGAATTTTACAGTCGCTTTGGTTTTAATTTCAGGTTTGGCAGCAAGCTCAACAATTTTGTTAACCCACGCTTCGATAGTCAGAATTAAGGTATTGTTTTATAGCGAGGCCATTATGCTAAAGGTCAGCATTCTATGGACCTCGTTTAATCATCCCACAGGAAATACTGAAACAGATTAAGAAGGACAAAACCACTATAATTAATTGAAGGCGTTTATGCGCTTCGTCATTCTCAACTTGTTTTGAAATCCCTTAGATTATGGTAGTACAAACACCAGGGGATGCTGGGATCCTGAAACAATCCTGAAATTTATTCAGGACAGGACAGCATGACGGCTGTCTAAAAATTGATAACAAACCTTGAGCACCTATCTATCCAACAAATATTGCCTGAACAGTTTCATTTCATCTAACTCTGTTTCAACATATTTAGTAAAAATTTTTTCGCTCACCTGTGTTCTTAGTGCAGAAATGCCTACATCAATCAGTCGAAGCCCTTCAGTTGTCAGTAACACATTATCAAAGTAAAAACCCCGTAATCCAGACGGCCGCCGTATGTCGCGGTGAACAAAACCTGCCTTATGCAGTTGGCTCAATTCATCTTCAAAAACATCGCACCACAATTCCCGTTTTTCCACCTCATAAGCCCGAAAATCAATTGCATAAATACGTTCCATTACCAGCATCTCTCCACCAAGAGCTTCATCGAAATCTAACCGGATAAATTGAGATACCAGGCAATTTACTGAATTGGCAAACTTCATTTTTTCGGCCTCCGAACCAATATCAGACCGGGTATCTTCTAAAAATAGTTTGGCCACCTCGGTTGTTGAAAGCGCAATTACCGTGTTGTTTGCTCCAGCCGAAAGTTTGCGCGAATGTTTCATTTATATTTTTTTGTGGTGCTTTGTTAGTTGTATAAAAAGCTTTTAAGTGCAGGCATTTATGTACAAAGTCGTCATGCTTACGAAGGTCAGCATTCCTTTGAAAACAATTAACCCATTACACAAAGAGATCCTGAAACAAGTTACCAATAACAAGGCTTCGACAAGCTCAGCCTGACAATTCTCTATACTGTCACCCTGAGCTTGTCGAAGGGTAAGCATGACATGAATAAAATACCAATTACAAGTACTGTCATTACATTCAAAGTTTAGGGCTTCGACAAACTCAGCCTGACATGAAAAACCTCAGCATGACGTAACAGAGCCGTCATGCTAACGAAGGTCAGCAACTTTGAGATAATGCTATTGTTTTACTACTTTAAACTGCCTTATTTCAGTTCCACTGCTAATTTTAACCACATACAAACCTGCCGGTATCCTTAACTGCTTTACATCCATCTGAACCTTTTCGGGGAAAC
>JANPPB010000227.1:0-9309 GCA_031428295.1 Segetibacter sp.
GCAAGATGAATACAGTTGATAGCCTGGTTGGCATTGTGGGCCCGGTTCATCCAAACCAGGTCTTCATTAAAGAATGATTGAACACCGATACTAAGCCTGTTAATGCCCAGGCTTTTCCAGTCTTGTAATTTTTCAAGTGTAACGTCATCCGGGTTTGCTTCCAGGGTAGTTTCAGTTAAAGTACTGGTGTCAAAATTTTGATGGATGGAATTTAGTATCGCTTTAAGGCTTTTGGCAGGTAAAAGTGAAGGTGTTCCCCCACCAAAATAAAGGGTAGTTACCGGCTGTTTCAGATAATGTTTTTGTAAATCAATTTCTTTAAGCAGGGCAGCAACAAAATCGTTTAGATATTTGGTAGAGGTGGAAAAATGAAAATTACAATAATGACAGGCCTTCCTGCAAAATGGAACGTGAACATAAATGCCTGCCATACTTAAATAAAACTTTTGGTAATCTTGTTTTGTAAAATGGCAAAGTTAGTCAGATATAGAGGTTTGCTCGGATGGTTGTTGCTTTCAATGCTGTTTGCAAATGAATCATCCTCCCAAAAAAAATATGTACTCATCTACAAACAGGTTGATAAAGCGTTGTCAGCTATTGCCGGTTTAAAACTCTCCAATTCATTTGGTTCCAAACTGCAATGTGCTGATTATGTAAAACAGCTACCCGCTCTCTTGCAAGCCAGGGGGTTTATAACGGCATCCATAGACAGTTTATACATGGATTCTACACAGGCAATAGCATATGTATTTTTAGGCGAAGCTTATGATAAAGCAAACATCAGGGTGCCCGATACCTACAAAAAATACCTGGAGCTGGCCGGTATTTCCAGCAGTAACACTACCTACATTTCGTTGCTTCAATACCAGGCAGTTCAACAAAAATTAATGGATTGGTTTGAGAATACCGGTTACCCATTTGCAAGTATTAAATTGGATAGTTTGGGTACTGACGGTCAAAGCATACAAGGAAAGTTGGCAATTGAGAAAGGAATTTTTTATAAGATTGATAGTATTAGAATGCTTGGGCCGGCTAAAATCTCACGAAACTTTATTCACCATTATTTAAATATACAGAGGGGAAGTTTTTACAACCAGCAGAACCTGTCGAAAATAAACCAACGCCTGTTAGAATTGCCTTATCTGCAACAGGCCCAACCGTGGGATGTAACTATGCTTAATACCGGTAGTATAGTTAACCTGTATTTGGTACCTAAAAAGAGTAATCAAATAAACGTGCTGGCGGGGTTTTTACCCGATAACAGGCAATTGGGTGGGGGAAAATTGCTATTCACCATCGATGCAAATTTGCAATTAAAGAATGCTTTTGGTTCGGGTGAAAACATAGGTTTAATCTGGCAGCAAATCCAACCCAGATCCCCAAGGTTGCACCTCGAATATCAACAGCCGTACATAGCCAACTCACCGGTAGGTGTCGATTTTTCGTTTGATCTTTTTAAAAAGGATTCCATCTTTTTAAACCTTAATGCACAGCTTGGCATAAACTATAGCATTTCACCCGGTCGGTCGGCTAAAATAAGTATTCAAAATCAGCGAACCAATATTTTACAAATTGACACCTTTACCATAAAAAATAGCCGCCAGCTACCAGACATTGCCGATGTAAGCTCCATTAATCTGCTGTTGGATTACGAGGCAAATAATACCAACTATCGTTTTAACCCGGTGAGGGGTAGTGAGGTTATGCTAAGCCTTGCAGTAGGTAATAAAAAGATCAGAAAGAATGCTGCGATCACTCAAATTAAAGATCCTGCCTTTAATTACAATAGTTTGTACGATACCCTAAAACTGAATACCTACCAATTGCGTTTGACTGCAGCAGCCGCACATTATATTCCATTAGGCCGGCAAAGTGTTTTTAAAACGGGTATCCATGCTGGTATTTACGAAAGCCCCAACAGCTTTAGAAATGAGCTGTTCCAGATTGGGGGATATAAACTGCTTAGGGGTTTTGATGAAGAAAGCATTTATGCCAATCGTTATGCTGTTGCTACACTTGAATATAGATATTTATTGGGGCTGAACTCTTACTTCTTCGGTTTTACAGATATAGGAAAAAGCTATTTTAAGAACCAGTCTAAAAGTGTATCGAATACTTTTTTAGGAGGCGGTATTGGATTGGCATTCGAAACCAAAGGGGGAATTTTCAACATTAGTTATGCTGCCGGAAAGCGCAACGATCTTCGTTTCAATATCAAAGAATCAAAAATTCATTTTGGATATGTGAGTGTGTTTTAAGCTATGGCGTTACCAGGGGTAAAAGGGGTTTCGCATTCATAGCAAAAAACAATTTCTGATTTAAAACCTGTAGGGATATTTTTGCCCCGCTTAATTTTTTGTTATTGAAACTTCTTCCTTTAATATTCCTATGTGTTTTATGTAGTATGTTGGCTACTGCTCAAACGGACAGCAATCAAAACAAAATAATAATAAAAAGAGATACCCTCTCTATAAGCCAGCAAAAAAAACCTACAACTTCCAGGCCTGTAGCTCACCCCGGTAATTTAAATGATAGCCTGCATGCAGACTCTACCGGGGCTGATAGTTTGTCGGGGGATACGGTTTTTTTAAAAGACAGTATTAAAACAATTGCAGCTCCTCCGCATATCAAAAAATTCACTGGTATCGATTCAGCTTATGCCCATTTTCTGCAAAATCCTTTTTTGCCTATGCAGAAAAAGCCTCTCTACCAAATTGCAAAAGTCAGAATACCAAACCGGAAGGATGACCTGTTTTACTTATTGGTGGGCCTTGTATTTTATCTGGCCTGTATAAAATCGATGTTTTACCGTTATTACGACAATTTATTTCTCTTGTTTTTTCAACCCTCATTCAGGCAAAAGCAAACCCGGGAGCAATTGATGCAAAGTAATTTTCCCTCCTTACTTTTAAACCTCTTTTTTATTTTATCTGCGGGAACATTTGTAGCTCTATTGACCAATCACTACCATGTAGTTACGCTTAGTCTTTGGAATGTTTTCCTGTACAGCATTTCAGGGCTTGCGGTTTTATATACATCCAAATACTTGTTGATTAGTTTTAGTGGCTGGGTGTTTAACGTTAAAGAAGCAGCCTCAACTTATATTTTTGCGGTTTATCTGATTAATAAAATATTAGGTATTTTATTAGTCCCTTTTATTTTTGTTTTAGCGTTCGCCTCGCAACAAATAGTTGAAGTAAGCATAACTATTTCAGTATTACTGATAATTTTAATTTTTCTTTATCGCTACATCGTTTCCTACAATCCCGTACGTAGAGAAGTGAAGGTGAGCCCTTTACATTTTATTTTATACATTTTTGCATTCGAAATATTACCACTTCTTTTCATTTACAAGTTGTTGATACTTTATTTGAATAGAACTCTTTAGTTTTGCAAAAACATAGGGGAAATTAAGCATGGTAAAAAGCGGCACAAAAAGCGGTAAAGAAGTTGCGGGTGTCAAAAGGATACTAATCACACAGCCTAAGCCAGATAACGATCGTTCGCCTTATTTTGATTTGGCTAAAAAGCATGGGATTGACCTTGTTTTTCATCCTTTTATTAAATTAGAAGGAATCCCCTCAAAAGATTTCAGGCGACAGAAAATTGATATTTCCTATTATTCAGCGGTCATTTTCACAAGCAGAAATGCTATCGATCACTTTTTTAGAGTTTGTGATGAAATGAAAATTACAATAAGCCAGGATACTAAATATTTTTGTATTACTGAGGCGGTGGCGCTCTACTTGCAAAAGTTTATTTTATACAGAAAACGCAAAGTTTTTTATGGTGCCGATGGTACAAATAAAAGCATGTTTGATGTAATTAATAAACATAAAGAAAACGAAAAATTCCTATATGTATGTAGCGAGAACCAACAGGACAATGAAATAGTAAATTGGCTGAAAAATAATAAGTGCGAGCATGCTTTAGGTTTTATGTATAGAACAATTAGTAACGACATTAGTGTGGTTATGGAAAAAAACAACTACGATGTTATTTGTTTTTTTACTCCAAGTGGCGTTAAAAGTCTATTCGATAATATGCCAACTTTCCAGCAAAATGGCACCCGCATTGGTGCCTTTGGAGGTAATACTTACAAAGCAGTTGAAGAGGCCGGGTTAACAATTGAAATTAAAGCACCCTCCTCGCAAACACCCAGTATGGTAGCGGCTTTAGAGCAATTTTTGGCCTCCGTAAAAAAGAAGTGATTATTACATTTTTTCATAAGTAGAAACAGGTGAAAGCCTGTTTTTTTCGTTTAAAAAAATTAAGACAAACATGTCATGTTAAGTTTCAACAAGACACTCATGATTTAGCTTTAGTGTTCTTTATCAACCACAGCACATGAATCATCTTCATACCAATAAATTGGCCAGCGAAACAAGTCCTTATCTCTTGCAACATGCCCACAACCCGGTTAATTGGTATCCGTGGGGCAACGAAGCACTGGAACTGGCAAAGCGGGAGGATAAACCTATTTTAGTAAGCATTGGATATTCGGCCTGTCATTGGTGTCATGTTATGGAGCGTGAAAGCTTCGAAAATGAAGAAACGGCTACGATCATGAACGAAAACTTCATCAATATTAAAATTGATCGCGAAGAACGTCCGGATATTGATCACATTTACATGGATGCTGTGCAGGCAATGACGGGCAGTGGTGGCTGGCCACTCAATGTATTTTTAATGCCTGATGGCAGGCCATTTTTTGGGGGAACATACTTTCCACCGGTGCAAGCATACAACCGCAGCAGTTGGCCTCAAACCTTACTTGCTGTAAAACAAGCTTTTGTTGAAAGAAGAACGGAAATAGAAAGCCAGGCCGAAAATCTCACAAAACATATAAAATCCAACAATGAGTTAAGTGGAAATGCTGGAGCTCAAAATATTTCATCAACAAGGGAAAGCCTTAATCAGCTTGCTCAAAATGCACTTAAGCAGGGCGATACTCAATGGGGAGGCTTTGGCAGTGCTCCAAAATTTCCACAGACATTTATTATAACATTTTTATTACGTCACTATTATTTTACAGCAGATCAGCGTTGCCTCAACCACGCATTGCTAAGTTTAGATAAAATGATACAAGGTGGAATTTATGACCAGTTAGGGGGTGGTTTTGCAAGGTATAGCACCGATGAAAAATGGTTGGCGCCTCACTTTGAAAAAATGCTGTATGACAATGCACTGCTGATTAGTGTGCTTTCTGAGGCTCATCAAATCACTAAAAATGAGTTATATGCAACAACAATCCGGCAAACAGTAGCATGGCTGCGGCTTGAAATGATGAGTGAAGAAGGAGGCTTTTTAAGTGCCTTAGACGCAGATAGCGAAGGGGTTGAGGGTAAATTTTATACCTGGAGTAAAAGCGAAATAGATCAACTTTTGGGTGAAGACAGCGACCTTTATTGTAAGTTCTACGATATCTCAGAAGAGGGAAACTGGGAGCATACCAACATTTTATGGATCACCAGGCCCTTCTTAGATTTTGTAAATGAACTAGCAGATAAGGAGCGGGGCGGTGTGCAAGATTTGGAAAGAACAGTAAAAGAACTTATTTATAGAAGCAACAAAAAGCTGTTAGAAGTACGAAGTAGCAGGGTACGGCCCGGCACGGATGATAAGATTTTGCTAAGCTGGAATGCGTTGATGATTACTGCCTTATGCAAAGCCTATGCAGCTTTGAACGACGAAATATTTAAGGAATTGGCTCTAAAAAACATGCAATTCCTCGAAGCTAAACTAAAGGATTTCGGAAGTGATGGTTGGTTTCATACTTATAAAAACGGAACTGCAAAAGTGACTGCCTTTCTTGAAGACTATGCTTACCTGGTGCAGGCGTACATTCATTTGCAGGAAATCACAGGCCAATCAGCATATCTTATAAAGGCTAAAACATTAACCCAATTTGTCATTCAAAACTTTAAAGAAGAAGCCGGGCCTTTCTTTTACTTCACTCACAAAAACCAGGGAGATGTAATTGTTAGGAAAAAGGAAGTTTACGATGGCGCAACGCCGTCAGGCAATTCGGTCATGGCTGTTAACCTTTTGTATTTAGCTAAAATCTTTGATGAAACCGGATGGTTTTCACTGGCTGAGCAAATGATTTCCAGGTTGGAGCAACCAATTATTAAACACCCTACATCGTTTGGTATTTGGGCTTCTGGTTTACAATGGTTGACAGAACCGGTAAGCGAAATTGCAATAATCGGTGAGAATTTAATTGATGCACTTAAAGAGGTGCTGGGTGCTTATCATCCAAATAAGGCTATTCAGGCATCATCAACTACCGATAATAATTTTCCTCTCTTAAGCCAAAAAATAGCAACAGATCATCTTCAAATATATTTGTGTAGAGATTATGCTTGTCTACAGCCAGTTTCAACGGCAAAAGAACTTTTTCAATTGATAAGTCGTAAGTAAATAGTCAAAACATTTGCATCTTAAATATGCAAATTATATGCTAAAATAAGGTTGCTAAATGCTGGTCTGGTGGATGTGATGAATGATTTTATGAATACACTAAGTTTTAATAATCAATATTTTAGGACTTATAAGGCCTACATGAATTATCCATTTATTGTCAGTTTTTCAAAAATTCAACTATTATTACCACTACGATTTAATTTTTCTTTCATAAATATTCATAATTTACTTTATAATTGTCTTTCTAAAGATGATTCAAGTTTGGATGGCAAAGATTTACTTTCAAAATTAAAATTCTATTATCGACCTTATTTTCTACTCGTACAAGTTTTTTGCTTTGCCACTTGATGTTTGAAAAGTTTATTTGATAATAGAATTTGTTTACCTGTTATTATTTTTTATAAAGCTTTTTTGACACAATAAATCAAATAGGGCATCGTTTTTTATATTCTTAACCCTGTATAACAGGTTTTTTGAGGGGTTAAGGCTGAAAATTGTCAATAAATTATTTTGTTACATTTGCTTAATACCTTTTAATCGTTACAATAGAATGAGAAGTCAACTGTTTACATTAGCAGCTATCACAGCCCTGGCATTTGGGTTTGCCAGTTGCGGCAAAAAAGGAAAGGCGAAAGGTTTGCCAGATAACGGTCAATTAATGGGTGCAGCAAGTGGCAGCCGGGCTGGTATGGGTAAACCTTTAGGAATGGTATATGTTCCTCCGGGAACTTTCCATATGGGTCCAAGTGACGAAGATGTAAACTTCAACTTCACTGCCCGCAATAAGCAGGTTTCCATAAATGGTTTTTGGATGGATGCTACTGAGATAACGAATAACGAGTACCGTCAGTTTGTATATTGGGTAAGAGACTCATTGGCAGCTAAAGAGTTAGGCTTTGGAAAAGAAGTTGATGGCACATTTGCAGTTGACTGGAAAAAAGCTAAAACCATAAAATACAACGATAAATCAGTTTTGGAGAAAATTTCAAAGCTGACCTTAACTCCAGATAATCGTTTATACGGTAAAAACGAAATTGATCCTGATAAATTAAAATACCGGGTTGAGTTCTTTGATTTAAAAGAAGCTGCCAAACGCGAAAACAAAGGCAAAGCCCGAAGCAATTATATTATTAAGTACGATGAAAATATTTATCCCGATACGCTCGTTTGGATGAGAGACTTTTCTTACTCGTACAATGAGCCCATGGCTAAACGATATTTTGCGCATCCATCTTTTGGTAACTATCCGGTTGTGGGTGTAAGCTGGAAACAAGCCGTTGCGTTTTCTAGCTGGAGAACTCACTACATGAACAGTTTTCTTCAAAGAACTAAGAAAAGCGTTGAAAGCGATTTCAGGCTACCAACTGAGGCTGAGTGGGAATACGCAGCACGTGGAGGTCGCTCACAATCTATGTACCCCTGGGGTAATTATTACCTGAGAAATAAGAAGGGATGTTTATTAGCGAACTTTAAGCCTGGCCGCGGTAATTATGCCGAAGATGGCGGATTTTATACCGTAAGAGCAGATGCTTACTGGCCTAACGATTACGGTTTGTATAATATGGCCGGTAATGTGGCTGAGTGGACCTCTTCGCTTTATTACGAAGGTGGTTATAACTTTCAACACGATATGAACCCGGATATTCGTTATAGTGCACCAGACTCAGATCCTCCCCGTATGAAACGTAAAGTATTGCGTGGTGGTAGCTGGAAAGATGTAGGCTATTTTCTTCAGACAGGTACCAGGTCATACGAGTACCAGGATACTACAAAATCATACATTGGCTTCCGTTGCGTAATTGACTTACCAGCAATGATGAGAAAATAAACTTGCTTATCAGGATACTTTTAACTCCAATATTTATTTCAACTAACTATAGAAAGGTGGATGCATATCTTCCACCTCCTTTATTCACTTCTATTCTATAAATTTCCGTAACCAATTTAAAAAGAAAAATCATGGCTTCAGGTGTTTCTCCCGCTACAAACCGATTAGTAAACATTGTTGTTTGTGTTGGTGCTGCAGTAGTAATTTTTGGCGCATGGGCCAAAATTCTTCACAAATCTTTTGCTGATATAATGTTAACCGTAGGTTTGTTAACAGAAGCAGCAATCTTCTTAATTTATGCAATCTTACCTCCGCCAGACCAGGGTGCACCAAGTGTAGCAGTTCCTGAAGTTGATAAAGGCAATCCCGCCTTAAAATCAATGGAAAAAATGTTGGTTGATGCCGACATTACTCCTGCAAATCTTTCTAAATTAAGTTCAGGGTTCCAAAAATTAGGCACTACGGTAACTAACATGAGCGAACTGGGTGACGTTGTAAAAGCCACCGGCGATTACACTTTAAAAACAAAAGCTGCTTCGGTAGCATTAGATGGGGTAACAAGCGCTTTTAACAAAGCCGCTGTTTCTATGTCTTCTGTTGGCGATGCATCAGAAAGCACTAAGCAGTTTCATGGACAGGTTCAGGTGCTAACCAAAAATCTTTCTTCTTTAAATACTATTTACGAACTGGAGTTACAGGAAAGTAACAACCACCTAAAAGCACTGAACCAGTTTTATGGCAAACTTGCCGAAACTTCAAGTGCAATGGCTGGCAGTGTTGAGGATGCTAAAAAGGCAAAAGAGCAAATGAACTTGCTAGCTGCTAACCTTGGTAATCTTAATAAAGTGTACGGTAATATGCTAACTGCAATGCAGGGCAGATAGTTTGCTGAGAAATTAATTCGTAAATAATACCTATAAAAAAATCATGTCTTTACCTAAAGAACCCAGGCAAAAGATGATTAACATGATGTATTTGGTGTTGACAGCATTGTTAGCCCTAAATGTATCATCAGAAATCTTGAACGCCTTTAAAACAGTTAATAATAGCCTGGT
>JANPPB010000228.1:0-2559 GCA_031428295.1 Segetibacter sp.
TTGGATGCACTCGCAAACCCCGGTAAAAAAGCAGTAGAAGGGCAGGAGTTGTTTAGCCGTAATGAGCGTAAAGAAAAAATGAGTAACCTGCGCAAGACTATTAGTCGCCGCCTGGTTGAAGCTAAAAATACCACTGCCATGCTTACCACTTTTAACGAAGTGGATATGGGCCCCATTATGGAGCTGCGCAAATTGTACAAAGACAAGTTTAAAGAGAAGCATGGGGTAAACCTGGGCTTCATGAGCTTTTTTACCAAAGCAGTTTGTTTTGCCTTGCAGGAGTGGCCTTCGGTTAATGCATACATAGATGGAGACTCTCTTATTTACCACGACTACTGCGATATATCTATTGCAGTTTCTGCACCCAAGGGTTTGGTGGTTCCGGTTATAAGAAATGCTGAAAGCCTTAGCATGTTTGAGATTGAAAAGAAAGTGGTGGAGTTGGCAACTAAGGCCCGCGACAGCAAATTGAGCATGGAGGAAATGCAGGGCGGAACTTTTACGCTTACAAACGGTGGTGTGTTCGGTTCACTCATGTCAACACCCATTATAAACATTCCGCAGAGCGCTATTCTAGGTATGCATAAAATACAGGACAGACCAATGGCAGTAAACGGGCAGGTGGTTATACGGTCAATGATGTACCTGGCACTAAGCTACGACCACCGTATTGTTGATGGAAGGGAGAGTGTAAGCTTTTTGGTAAGGGTTAAAGAGCTGCTTGAAAATCCTGAATTGCTGTTGTTTGGTAAAGACCCTGTAAAGACATTGTTGCAATTATAAAAGAGATTCTAAAAATAAATAGTCGATGGCTACCGTTAAACAGGTAGCCATTTGTTTTTAATGTAAATACCCAACATCCTTTTAAATGAAGCCTTCAATTTTTTTATGGATCATATTGCCTGCTTTCTTCATGTTTTCCTGCCAAAAAAAAGTTGACTGGCTGGTTGACCCGGTTACAAAAGAGGTATTAGATAGCTCCCGCAACCAGTCAAATCCGTCAGAGTTACTTATCAAAATGGTAGCAGTTACAGGAAACGAAACCCTTGAAAGCAATTTTACATACGATGGTAAAAGCAACCTGTTAAGTGAGTACCATACAGGTATAGAAAATGGGGTTGCAGTTGATACCTATAAAAAATATTACAGGGATACCACCGGGAAAATTATAAAGACGGCTGCTAAAACCAATCAGAATGCTGACACCGTTTACACGGCTGTTGTATACGACGATTACTACACCAATACATTTTTATATACTCTTTCTAATTTTAAAATCCAGGGTAATACTGTACGCGACAGTGTTGTTTATGTTTATGATGGCAATGGAAATGTGGGTATTCAAAAAATCTTTCGGCTTAAGGCTACAGGAGGATATGGAGTGTATGAGCAACACGAGTACTCTTACTCCGGTGGCAATTTGGTTACCGTTAAAGATTTAGTTGACAGCAGCAACACTGTTATTTTGATTATAGCAGGTATTCGTTATTTTACTTACGACACCCGCATCAATCCTTTAAAATTAAATAACGAAGCAGTTTTAACCGGCAAACCGGAGAGTGCCTCTGCCAATAACCTTATTGCAATTGAATTGGAAAATAAGTTGTCTCCTGCCGACAATTTTAAGGTAGAAACCAGGCTGTTTTATAGCAATAGTAGAAAGCCCATGTATGGTACATCAATCAAATCTCCCCTGGGTAGGGTTACCCAGGTTACTTACTATTACAAGTAGTTTTTCAGTGAGTACCTCAAAGCTGGTATAAGGTTGTCAACTGCACTAACTTTAAGGCAACAAAAGATCGAAGCACCCCCAATTACCAAGAGTCATTTTAATATTTTTCTTCTTATTTACTTTTCAATGAAAGGTCAATTTATTTTGAAAACATCAGGTGGGTTGATCCTAATGGCGACTGAAACGATCAGCGGGCAAACATTCAAAAAACTCACTTGCAAAGTGGGTTGAATAAATGGGAACTTTTAAATTGACTTTTCTTTTCTACTCTAATCTTATCCCGTATTCAACCAACAGCCATAATTTTAAACAATGGCTTATTTCCACTCTCACCTGCAAACGGCAGTAAAAGTTATTGAGACTTACAAAGGCGATTTACCGTTGGCTGTTTTCCTAAAAAACTTCTTTTCAAAAGACAAAAAATATGGTAGTAAAGACAGGCGGTCCATTGCTGCTTTGTGTTACGCTTACTATCGCGTTTGCAAAGGGCTGCCTGGTTATGACATGCAGCAAAAAATATTAGCGGGTGTGTTCCTAACAAACCAGGAAAACTCACCCATTTTAGAAGCACTACAGCCCGCCTGGCACGCATTAATAACACAACCGCTACAGCAGAAGTTAGACACTCTTAAAACTACCCGTTTTTTTCCGTTCGCTGAGCTAAGTGAGTCTATAGATTCCGGAGCATTTGAAAGGTCATTTTTACTTCAACCCAAATTATTTATACGCATCAGGCCCAACCGTATAAAGAATGTAGAGAAGAAATTACATGCAGCCGAAATACAATATGAGCAAATTACTGAGGACTGTCTTGCTTTTGAAAACAG
>JANPPB010000229.1:0-6411 GCA_031428295.1 Segetibacter sp.
CATCTGCCATTACAACCGCTGGTGCAACGGTTAGCTGGACTGCTGTAAGCGGGGCTGTTAGTTACGATGTAGATTATAAACTTACCTCAACCGGCACATGGACCAATGCTGCCACAGCTACCACTGCCACTTCTGTAAACTTAAGTGGGTTAACTGCTTCAACTGTTTACGATTGGAGTGTTAGAACCATTTGTTCCGGTGCATCAAGCGCATATACTGTTGCACAGTTTACAACGACCGGTGTTGCTACCTGCGATGCACCAACAGGCCTTACCTCATCGGCAATAACTACCAGTGATGCAACCGTTAGCTGGACCGCAGTAAGCGGGGCAACCAGTTATGCAGTTGATTATAAATTAACTTCATCATCCACCTGGTCCAGCGCAGCAACTGCTACTACCAGTACCTCTGTTACACTTAGCGGCTTATCTGCTTCATCAAGTTATGACTGGAGGGTAAGCACTACCTGTACGTCGGGTACCAGCATTTTTGCAACAGCACAGTTTACTACGGCAACAGCTTCAACATGTGCAACAGCTTTTGAGGCAAACGAAACATTGGTAACAGCCGCCGCAATTTCATCAGGCGTTACCAATTCTGCTGCTATCACCCCAGCAACCGATATTGATTTTTATAAAATCACCACCACTTCAACCACCAACATCGTATACAACCTTGTTGGTCCATCCGGCGTTGATTACGACCTGTATGTGTACAATAGTACGGGCACACAACTTGGCCTGGGAGAGAGCAGTACCGCAACCGAAACAATATTGTTGAGCAACCAGGCAGCAGGAACTTATTACATTAAAGTGATTGGTTACAATGGCGCCAACAGCACTACCTGTTACACGATTACAGCAACAGCAACCACTATTACCGGTTGCCAAAGCAGCCTCGACAATTCAACCAATGGAACCATATCGGGTGCAGCAACCATTCCATTTAATACCGATGTAACCGGCCTTATTAGCCCACGTGACGATATTGACAATTACAAATTTGTAATTACCACAGCAGGCACTATTACAGCTACATTAACCACGTTGCCCGGCAACTACGATCTTAAACTATTAAACAGCGCAGGAACACAGGTTGCCATTTCAAAAAATGGAAGTACCAACAGCGAAACCATTAATTATACGGCAACAGCAGGCACTTATTATGCACAGGTTTACCCTTTCAAAAATGCAAACAGCTCAACCAGTTGCTATACTTTAAAAGTACAGTTAGGCTCTGCTACACGTGGTGTAACTGAAACTTTAAAAGCACCTATTGTTTCAATATATCCTAACCCGGTTGGCAATGAGTTAAAAATAAATATGGGTGGCTATTCAGAACCTGTTACACTTATGGTTACTGATATGTTTGGTCGCAGGTTATTGAACAAAACATTCAGTGGAGGTTCAAACATTAGTACAGGTAAATTTGCTGCAGGTGTGTACATGCTTACCATTGCCGATAAAAATGGCACCATCATTAAGCAAGACAAAATAGTAAAGGAATAGTTGTCCTTAGTTTAACTACCACGAGGCTTCCCAAAAGGAGGCCTCTTTTTTATGTCAGCTATCTTTATAACCAAATTAAGTGCATCATGAATTTTAAAGTCCTGTTCCTTTTATTGTTGGTTACAGTGACAGTTTCCTGGGCTGGTGTACAAAAAAGAATTTTGATTTCTACCAGTGAGTTAAAGAATTTAATTGGCTGCTGGCAGGGCACTTTAAACTATAGTGGCACAATGATAAGAAAGCCATACAGCACCAAAGCCGAACTTATTATTAAACGCATTAACACACCGCCTGCGTTTCTATTTTTGCATGTGTACTCCAATGACAGCAGCGACCGTACGTTTGATACACTTAGCATTTCAGCCAATAAAAGAAAGTTGGAAGGCGCCACCATCATATCAAAAAAATTGAAAAAAAACGGAACGCTTGTTATTATAACAGAAGCCGGGAGTTTCGATCATGACACTAACCAGCAGGCATTCATCAGGCAGACTTATACCATTGGTAAGAAAACGTATACTTACACAAAGAAAATCAAATTGAAGGGCCAGGCAGTTTGGATGGATCGGCAAGCGTTTAGCTATGAGAAGATACCATGCAGGAATCCACCATTACCCTGAGTATCCCGTTTTTAGTCAAATGCATCATCAAACATTCGCCCATTTCGGATATGCATTCCTTTCTTAAAACTAATATGCATCAACCATTTATAATTTGGTCCGCCAAAAAACCAAACCCTCTGTTATCTTCATACAAAATCTATTTTAAAACTAATTTTTTGAGGCATGACCAACAACGTTTTAAATATTCAGCACGAGGGTGAAAACCTTTCAATAGAAATTGTAATAGAGGAAGACGATATTAAATACAAAGTAAATTTTGATCATCCCGTTTACCTGGAGAAAGATATAGATGAGGAAGGGGTGGAATTTTGGTTTGAAGTTGGCGGAGGACCCACTTTAAGGGCTAAGGAAATAGGAGAACAAATTGACAGCCATCCTGAGTTTATGTAGGCTTTACAAAACCTGGCAAATAACGGGTTGATAATCTGCATACGTCAATTTCAAAAGTTTGCCACCTGGCTATAGATTGCAACTTGTAAACTATTCTGCGATTATTAAAACCCTGCCATAATTTTACCTTTGAAAAGGTTCAATTCTTAATTAAAGGCAGTTCCTTTTACGGAAATAAATTTTAGACAACATGCAAATCATACGCGATATTATTGCTTCGTCTATATCGGTAAAACAGGAGATTTTACAAAACGAAGAACTGCTGGCCGCAATTGAAAAAGCAGTATCAATTATAACGCTGGCTTTTAAAAATGGTAACAAAGTTTTGTTTTGTGGCAATGGCGGAAGTGCTGCCGATGCACAACACCTTGCCGCCGAGTTTTCAGGCAGGTTTTATAAAAACAGGCGGGCTTTACCTTCGGAGGCATTGCATTGCAACTCGTCGTACCTGACAGCAGTTGCCAACGACTACAGTTTTGACGTCATTTATTCGCGGTTGGTTGATGGCATTGGCGAGGCCGGCGATGTATTGGTTGGTCTGAGCACATCGGGCAACTCGGCCAATATTGTAAAAGCCTTTGAAGTTGCCAGTGCAAAAGAAATGATTAACATAGGTTTTACAGGGGTAACCGGTGGAACTCTAAAAGCTTATAGCGATGTGCTGATTAATGTACCCAGCAGCGACACGCCCCGCATACAGGAAAGCCACATAATGATAGGACACATTATTTGTCAATTGGTTGAAGAAAACCTATTTGCCTCAACAAACTAACACAGTACATTATGGTAATTACTGAAGCTATTATATTGGCGGGTGGGCTTGGTACACGCTTAAAAGATGCTGTGCCCGACCTTCCCAAATGCATGGCGCCCGTTAATGGAAAACCCTTTTTAAGCCATGTGCTCGATCACTTAATTTCTGAAGGTATTACCCATTTTATTTTTGCGCTTGGCTATAAAAGCGAACACATCATTGAATATATCAGCAAAGAGTACCCTCACATTTTGCACAAGATTTCTATTGAAGAGAAACCATTAGGAACGGGAGGTGCAATAAAGCTTGCATGTACGCATGCCAATGAAAAATCGGTACTGATTGCCAATGGCGATACGTTGTTTAAAATTGATGTGGATGAGCTTGCCAGCTTTAATACTTTAAGCGGGGCTAACTGTACCATCAGTTTAAAATTTCTTGAAAACTTTGACCGTTATGGCGTGGTAGAAATTAATGAAGATTGTGCCATCACCAGTTTTAAGGAAAAAGCTTTTTACGCCTCCGGCCTGATAAATGGCGGCATGTATGCACTGAATGTACATAAGTTTTTAGAAGAAGCATTGCCCGAAAAGTTCTCCTTTGAAAAAGATTATCTCGAAGCATTTTACGACAAACGTCGCATGTTTGGCATAGAACAGGAATGCTATTTTATTGACATTGGTATTCCTGAAGATTACGAAAGAGCGCAAACGGAGTTAAAATAATTGCATGGAGATTTTAGAAAAAATTGATAAAACCTGGACCCTTTTTCTTGACCGCGACGGAGTGATTAACCACGAAAAGAAACTGGATTATATACTGCACAGAGGCGAGTTTACTTTTTATGATGGCGTCAAGGATGCAATGAAAATCTTCAATAAAATTTTTGGAAACATCATAATCGTTACCAATCAACGGGGCATTGGCAAAAAGATGATGACGGATGCTGACTTGCATGACATCCACAACTTTATGGTGGAAGAATTAACCCTCTCGGGTGGAAGAATTGATAGCATTTATTATGCCTCCAGCATGGATAATGATTGTTACGAACGTAAGCCTAATCCCGGAATGGCCCACCAGGCTAAAAAAGATTTTCCGCACATCGACTTTACCAAAAGCATTATAATTGGCAACAACCTTAGCGACATGGAATTTGGCAGGAATGCCGGAATGATAACCATATTTGTTGCAACAACAAACCCGGCAATCGTTCTCCCTCACCAATTAATTGATCACCGCTTTGAAGACCTGCACCAGGCAGCACTATACATCGGTGCATTAATAAAATCTTAAAACCTTTGCAGTCCTGATACATTCACGTATCATTCTGAAAGGCAGGAGTTACTTTCGTATTTTATAGCGAACCATGAGATTATACATCGCAGCTTTTTTATTGTTCTCTGCAACAACTGTACAGGCACAGTCATTAAATGCTGTTATGTTACGCAATTTCAATCGTTCCGAAGACTCGATGAAGCCATACAGCCGGGCAATGATTACCGATCCAAACAGCAGCCAGCGCTTTATTGCCGACAGTATTTTTATAAGAATGCTGGTAAAGTCTCTAAGAAATCCCCACTCATTTTATTACCCTTACGACTCCCTTGAAACTGTTTCAAGAATATATGCTCCTGATAGTAGCTTCAGAATTTTCTCGTGGCAGTTTAATCGCGATGACACCTATTTCAGGCAAAGGGGTGCCATTCAAATGCGTACTGCTGATGGTTCTTTAAAATTGTTTCCATTGCTGGATATGTCGGAGTTTACCGGGGCTCCGCAGGATTCAGTACGTGCCCCTGCCAATTGGGTTGGTGCCATTTATTACGGCATGGTAATGAAAACATTCAATGGAAAAAATTATTACACGCTACTGGGCTTTGATGATAACAATGCAAAGAGTACACGCAAATGGATTGATGTGCTAACGTTTAATGCGGCAGGTCAACCTCAATTTGGCGGACCTTATTTTGCTATGCAGCCTACCAAACAAACAATGCCTGCACCGTTTGCCCGCTTTTGCCTGGAGTATAAAAAACTGGGGAAGGCCCGGTTGAACTATGACCCTGAAATGGATATGATCATTTTCGATCACCTGATAAGTGAAGAGAATGCACCAGAGAAAAAATACACGTTGGTGCCTGATGGCGACTATGAAGGATTTAAATGGAACAATGGCAAATGGAACTATGTAAATAAAGTGTTTGACTTTAAATTGAAAGATGGAGAAGCACCTATGCCCGAACCACTAAAGGATGATGCAGGTAACAGCAACGAAGAAAAACTTCGCCAGCAATCAGAAAAAAACCGCCAGAAAAACCCCGTTAAACCTGCGCCTGCCAAACCCGTTTCCAAACCTTTAAGCAGGCAGCCAAAAGACGAAGCTGAACCCTGACAGCTTACTTTCCCCCTACAATTTTAATATCAGTTTTTGTAAAATCGGCCCGCTCCAGGTCTTGCTTTGTTATGTTGAATAACAAAATTGTGTAGCGATACTGACCCTTCGGTTCCAATGCACGATACCATTTGTAATCATTTGCATAGGGCAGGTAGGTATTGAACATTTGTTTCATCAATACTGCATGTTTACCCATTGAAGGGTTTGCTGTTGCAGGCTGATACTCCGGGTGCTGTTTTAGAAATTGACTAAGGCTTGAATCGGACTGACCATAGTCGATACTGGAGTCGAATATTTTTCGATAAACGGTTTTTTTGTTGGTTACAAACTCGTTGGTGTATGAAATGATAAAGGGATAATATAAGGCCGCGGTTATGAATGTATAAGCCACCATACCTATAGCAGCAAGTTGCCAAACCCGTGCCGCTGAAGCCAATTTTTTGGAGAGAAATCCAAGCCCAATAAACAGCAAAGGAAATGCAAGCAATAAGTGTCTTATTCCTGTTTGAAAGTTATTGAAGAAACTAAGGATGATCCAAAAGAAGAGTATGGGCAAGAGCAGAAACATATAGCGCTTTACAAAGCCTTCCTTAGTAAAATATGTAATGAACAGGGGTATACAACTTAACAGCAGTATAAGGGTACCAACAGGCAATTTGTAGAACAACAACACCAGGTAATAGTACCAATAGCCGCCGGTTAATTTAAGCGTGCCAAAAAGATATACGCCATTGTATG
>JANPPB010000230.1:0-17423 GCA_031428295.1 Segetibacter sp.
ATAACACTCTTTTTTTACCATTAATGACATAGCTGGCAAAAAATTACTTTCAATTAAATTTTCATAAATAAAACCGGTTGGTTTTGTTGCAAAACACCTGTATCGTTCTATAAATAAACCCTTCATCAGCGAACTATCCTCCCTGATCAAATATGCATCAGAATATACAGCACCTATATCTTCAGGAGAATTCTCCAATATATTAACCTGAGCCTCAATTTTTTCAGGCATCATTATATCATCGGTAGCTATAAGCGAAATATATTTACCAATGGCTTTTGTAAGAACAGCATTACCACCTGCACAAACCCCTAAGTTTTTTTTATGCTGAATAAATTTGTAACTCTTTCCATAACCCTTCAGCCATTGTATTATTAATTCTACGCTTTTATCAGTTGAGCAATCATCTATTAAAATTAGCTCAATATTAGAGTAAGTCTGGGCTTTTATACTATCAAGGGTTTCAATTATAAAACGTTCATTATTGTAATTAACAGCTCCTATTGTAACCAATGGATTGTTAGTCATTAAAAAAATTTTTTATAGATGAGCTCACTAATTCAATGTTTTCGAGGGTCATACCTGGCCATAAAGGCAAACTAAGACAAGTATTTGCAATAATTTCAGATATAGGTAATTCACCTTTTTTATAACCAAGGTGTTGATAAGCCTCTTGTAAATGTGGTGGTATTGGGTAATGTATTAATGTTCCAATATTCAAACTAGTAAGATAGTTTTGCAGTTCGTTCCTTTTTGCGGTACGTACTACATACAAATGGTACGAGTGTGTGGCACCAAAAGCAACTTCAGGTAAAATAATATCACCTACATTTTGCAATGTTGAATTATACCATTCAGCAATTTGCTGCCGTTGTTCTGTCCACTTATTCAAATATTTTAATTTAGTTGATAAAAAGGCCGCTTGGCATTCATCGAGCCTCATATTAAAACCAATAACACTATTATGGTATTTTTTTTCTGATCCATAGTTTCGAAAAATTTCTGCTTTTTTTGCTAAAGTTTTATCATTAGTAGTTAAGGCTCCTGCATCCCCCAATGCTCCTAAGTTTTTCCCAGGATAAAAACTAGTTCCATTTATATGGCCCCACGAACCGGTAATTTTCCCCTTATATGTGGCCGCCTGGGCCTGAGCGTTATCTTCAATTACAAATAAACCATGCTTTTCTGCAATATCCATAATGGCTTCCATTTCACATGCTTGTCCATATAAATGAACTGGCATTATGGCCTTAGTTTTAGAAGTAATCGCCCTTTCAATTTTTTCAGGATCAATATTATAAGTATTAATATCGGGTTCCACAAAAATCGGCTTTGCACCAACATATGAAACCGCTAATGCAGTAGCGATAAAGGTATTTGAAGGAACGATGACTTCATCTTGAGGACCAATATTCAACACTTTTAGAGCAATATGTAAGGCGTCCAGGCCATTACTTACACCAATGCAATGATTTACCCCGTTAAAAACTGCATATTGCTCTTCAAAAGCTTTTACCTTATCACCTAAAACATACCAGGCACTGTCAAAGAAGTCCTCAAAAGATTGTAAAATTTCACCTCTAATCGTACTATTAACCGCCTCGAAAGAAACAAAAGGAACTGACATTATCTATTTTATTTTTATTAAAACAGCATGTCCATTCAGGTTATGGACCATAATCAAATCTTCACGTATCGCCAGCTCGTTATTTACCAAATCAGTGATGCCTTCACATGCGGCAAATCCAAAATCATCAAAAACGATTATTCCTCCCACATCCATTCTATCCCATACCCAAATAAAAACATCTTTTGCCGATTGATAAACATCTACGTCAATATGGCAAAATTTAAATCTCCTGTCGGCAATTGCCTCGCCTGTTGCCTCCGGAAAAATCCCCTGTAGAATTGAATAATTGTTGACAGCAAGGCGGGATAATAAATCTTTTACAAGCCCCAACGAGGTATCAGCGTGTTCTCCTCCGATGTATTGGTTATCCTTATGGCCCGCTTTAACGACACCAGAAAATGTATCGCACAAAAAAACGGTGGCTCCCTGAGATGATGCCCTGGTTAATAGACCAGCAGTACCTCCTTTCCACACCCCCACTTCTAGTATATCTCCTTTAAGTTTATTGGTTTGTTTTGCCAGGCTCCATAATTCATAACATCTATAAATATCAACCAGTGTATTTTCTTTAATTTTAGAGTAAACATCAATAAATTCCACATCTTGCAACCAAGGGCTATAGGTTGCTATCGGAAAATGATAAAAATGCTTATAGCGATACTTTGAAGATTGGTCTTTCCATTTTTTTTTAAAAAAATGATAATTTCCGAAAGAAAACAATTTGTTCATTTTATTTTTTTTTGTGCTAGTGTGAAGCGATAACATATATTTCTGCAGCCGTATCCGGATAGCGCTCGCCCAACTTCATAAATGCCAAAAGCATATCGGTTGTCCAGGATTCGTGTATTTGAGCGTTCGATACCGGCTTCAGCCAATATCCTCCATAATGAACGAGACTAAAATCAGCGTGCAGAAAGTCATTTCTAAAAGATTCTGGATTATAAATTCTTCGATGTCCATGATGGAAATCCAGTTCACTCATAGTATCTTCTGTTGGCTGCATTCCCATTAGTACTGAAGCTTGCCGATGTATTGACCTGCTATTTGGAACGGCCGCCATAATTACCCCTCCTTTTTTCATCCATCTTTTGGCAAGCTTCAATATTTCCACTGGGTTTTCAACATGTTCTAAAACATGTCCTAAAATAATGTTGTCATATTTTACATCTGGAGAAAAATCTTCGAAAAGGCAATTGATTATTGTACTCGCCTGAAACTTTTTTCTTAAGTCATCGCAAAAAATTGACGAGCCATCTACCAAGGTTAAATCAGCGGTGTCATTAATCAAGTACTTAGTCATTAAGCCTTCTGCCGGGCCTAACTCAAGAATACTTCCTTTTACTAAAAATCTTTTGAATATATCATAAGAATATTCAATGGTCATAGAATTTGAGAACGTAGTGTAAAGGGAATTTCCCGCTACGGATTCAAGTCGATCTTTTTCGGTATTCATTCAAGGATATTTTTTAATGTTTGATTTATATCAGAAAATTTTGACGGAACAGAAAGGGGATAAAAACCGGTCATGACACCAGTAAAGTCAACGAATGCTTGATTTGAAGCCTCAGCATCCGATTCGCTATCGCCTATGAATAAAATTTTTTCATACCTAGCCTTTAGGGTAGAAAGCATTTCAATTTTAGGGTTTGTAGTGGCATGTGGCAAAAAATATACCTCACTAAAATACTGGCTAAAGGAGAATTCTTCGAATTGGGTTTCTGCAGTCTCTAAATTGGACCGAAGAGAAAGTAAAATCAAACTGCCCTTATTTTTCTCAACAAGTTTCGCCAAAAGAGCAGATTCAACTATCTGATGGTCATATGAAAGAAAATTTTTGCTTTCGATATTACGTCTCCACCATTTATTAAACTCATTTGCAACTGAAGAAAAATATTTTGCTATTATATTTTGATTAGAAAACTGATATTTTTTTCTAAGAAATAAATATTCTTCCTTGGAAAACAAATCAATTTTGTACGATTTCAAATATTCTAACATAACAGTATAATGCCTGTCACTTGTGTCAATTAGAGTGTCATCCAAATCAAAAACAAATGCCCTATTTTTCATAGTAAACTTCCTCCCAATATCGATTCATATAAATTTCTTTATAGTGACTATTATATTGAAGCGATTGGTTTTCCATATCTTCTAAAATGAAATCGAATAAATTTATTCCCGCATATAAAGTAATTACACTGCTGCCTCCAAACCTCGGATTACATTCAATACAATACAGATCACCTGAGATATCTTGCTTTATGAATTGTATATTGATTGGACCATAGAAATCAAAATGAGATATGATTTTATTAATTATTTCTACAAATTCCCTATTACTTTCAGTTGATGCTTTGTAACATAGCCCTTCCCTAACTTCAACTCTAATTCTGGGAACAATGCAAGTGGCCTTTTTTTCTTTAATAAACATGTCTACCGTGTATTCGGTGCCTTCAATGAACTCCTGTATGATATAGTTTTCACCGCTAAGTCCTTTATCTGCTATGACTCTATCAATCGCATTTCTGTCACCAATATATATTCCTTTGCTGCCAACGCCTTGCAAAGGTTTTAAAACCCATTTCGACTTAGTCTCAATCTTGTGATTTTGCCATTGTCCTATTTTATAGGTTTTAGGAGACAATATCCCATTTTTGGAAAGCAGGTTTTCGAAGAGAAACTTGTCATTAACAAGTTTAACTGTTTCATAGGTAGAAACGATGACCTTACAACCCAGTTCAGCAAACTCTTTTATCGAACTGGATAAAACTTCAATTTCATAATCGTGTATAGGGACTATAATGTTAATACCATGTTGTCTGACTATGTTTTTTATAGATGGTAAATAGTCCGGATTATTAAATGATGGAACCTTATAAAATTTGTCAACCAAAGCGGAACCCGCATTTTTCTTTTCCTCATTAATGTCTGTTCCAAAAATAAAAATCGAATCCGACTTACATTTTCTAATAAACTTTATAACTCCAATAGAAGTCGTTGAACCAATGCTGGTTATCAGGACCTTGTATTTCTCCATTCAAATAATATTTTTATACTTAATAAACTCTGAATAATCTCTTAAATAATCTTCTGGTAAATACCTTTCACTTGCCAAAACCAAACAAATTGCCCCCGACGAAAAATTATGCAACTCCCTCCACATGCCTGGTTTTAGATATAAGCCCATATAAGACCGATTAAGTAAAATGGTCTTTTTATTTTTTCCATCATCTATAGTTACATCAAAACCGCCGCTGGCAGCAATAACGATCTGCTCCAAATTTATATGTGCATGAGCACCGCGTGTTTCACCTCCAGGAACATCGTACAAATAATAAACCCTCTTAACTGCAAAAGGTATGTCTTTGTTGTTTTCTATTGAGGTAAGATTGCCAGCTCTATTATTTATTTTCATAAAATGAATAATATTACAATCAAAAACCGTATAACTGTTATTCAATCAATGTATTTTTAAATTCGTCAAAGTCTCTTATATACAAGTCTTCGTTATAGGCGCCATCGGAGGCAATAAAAGCCAGTGCATTGGTCGAAAAGTTTTCCAAATGCCGCCAAACCATTTGAGGTATATATAAACCATAGTATGAGCGATTAAGTTTAAAGACTTTTCGTTTTGTACCTTGTCTAAGTACAATATCAAAGCTTCCAGACAAAGCTATAATTAACTCACTCTGATTCTTGTAAGCATGTCCTCCTCTAATTTCGCCTCCAGGCACATCGTAAAGCCAATACACTCTTTTCATGACGAAAGGTATCTGGTCATTATTTTGAAAAAATGACAAATTTCCCCTTTCGTCCAAAACCTTTGGCAGGCTAATTAATTTAGCTTGAGATAAGCTCATATTTTTGCTGAAAGGCTATTTTGTATTGAATATGGGGCCTTATTACCCCTGGCAATTGAAAGCTGTTGCTTCCAACCGACTCGTTAAGTATTTCAAACTGAATAAAATCATATATCGCAAACAATGAATATCGCTGATTTTCGCCGAAAATAAAATTGAAACGATAGATTCCGGAATTAAGTAAATTCGATTGAATTGTGCCAATTACTTTATAGATGCCTTTTTTAGAATCATTGCTTTTACTAATTATAGCACCGTGATGAAAAACAGTTATTTCATCGCTATTTCTAAGCTCAAAAGTAGCATCCAAATTAATATTTTCTTTACAATTATAAAATTCTAGCTCAAATACTAATCCCGAAGAAATTGAAATTTCATTTCCAGTTATAGGCCTTATATTGAATTTTAATATTCTGATATTTTCGTTTCCAGGTGCCAATTCAGATGGACCCTGATGATAAAAAGATGAATTTGATAAATGGGCAGATTGGTATTGCGTAACTGCATCTAATTGCGAACCCATGAATGCAAACTGGCCATTTTTTAATACTATCCCTTTTTTGCATAATTGTTTTACCGCTGCCATATTATGGCTAACGAACAAAACAGTTCTTCCTTCACCCCGGCTAACATCACCCATTTTACCAAGGCATTTGCGCTGAAATTCGGCATCTCCAACAGCTAAAACTTCATCCACAATCAAAATCTCCGATTCCAAATGGGCAGCTACTGCAAAAGCCAATCTTACATACATTCCACTACTATAACGCTTAACCGGTGTATCTATATATCTTTCAACACCGGAAAAATCTACTATTTCATCAAACTTTTTTAGTATTTCTTTTTTACGCATTCCCAGTATAGCCCCGTTAAGCAAAATATTTTCTCTGCCAGTTAACTCCGGATGAAACCCGGTACCAACTTCTAACAAGCTGGCAATTCTTCCTTTAACCTTAATATTACCTGATGTTGGAGAAGTTACACGGCTCAGTAATTTTAAAAGTGTGCTTTTACCTGCACCATTTCTGCCAATAATACCCACTGCATCACCTTCCTGTATATCAAAATTTATATCTTTTAAACTCCAAACAACATTACTTGTGCCTTTGATAGTTCTATCATTTGTTTCCCCAATTTTTAGAAATGGATCTTCCTTTCCCCTCACTTTTGCAAACCATCTTTCAAGGTCACGTGATAAAGTCCCGGTTCCGATTTCACCCAACTGGTATGCTTTTGACAAATTTTCAACCCGAATGGCTATAGCCATATTATTTTATTTAATATTAATTTTAAATTAATGAAAGGAGCATTCGACCAAAAGGAGTATATGCTATACAGTATCAATGAAGTTTTTCTCCACTTTATTAAAAACAATAGTTCCAAAAAGAACCAGGAGAAATGTAACCATCGTAGTATAACTTAAAGAATACCAACTGAAAGTTCCTTTTCCTAAAAATCCATATCTAAAAGTTTCAATAATAGAGGTCATGGGGTTAGCGCTTATAAGCCAGCGGTATTTTTCAGGAGCAGCAGACAATGGATAAATTACGGTTGTTGCATACATTAATAATTGAACTCCAAATGTTATTAGAAAGGACAAGTCACGATACTTAGTTGTCATTGCAGAAATGATCATTCCCAAACCCAGCCCCATACCTGCCATCAATATAATAAGTAATGGAAATAGAGCCGCTGCAAATGTGAGGTGAATATTGGCTCCTTTTACAAAATAAAAAATGAGTACCAATATGAACAAGAGAAACTGAACTGCAAATCTTACCAGGTTACTGGCAACAATGCTTAGTGGCATTATCAGGCGGGGGAAATAAACTTTTCCAAAAAGTGAGGCGTTGGCTGTAAATACGGTTGAGGTTTTTGTTAGACATTCAGCAAAGTAATTCCAGAGGGTAACACCGGCAAGGTAAAACAAGGGTTGAGGAATTTCATCTGTTGAAAAACCACCCATTTTTCCAAAAACCAGGGTAAACATGATGGTCGTTAAAACTGGTTGAAGAAAGAACCACAAAGGGCCTAAAATTGTTTGCTTGTAAAACGAAACGAAATCTCTCCGAACCAATAAAACCAACAAGTCCCTGTAATTCCAAACATCTATAAGATTCAGTTTTAATAAGTCATTTTTTGGCTTAATTTCTAAATCCCACTTCTGCTCTATTTCTAAACTACTATCCATGAATTTCTAATAAGTATTTTCAAACAATTTTTCCTCTATGTCAAACTAAACTTCTTTTTTTCTTCTTTTCAGGTTCTATATAACTCTCGTAACCATATCCCCCACCGTAGCCATAGTAACCATATTTACCGCCAGTCTTAACGTCGTTAAGTATAAGGGCCATGTTTTTAAGCTTGCCAGTCCTAAAAATATCATTAATAAAATCGAGCTGTTTTTTGAGCGTTACGCGTTGCCTGATTACGTATAATGTTACATCAGCATATTCGCCTAAAATAAAAGAGTCGCTAACCAAACCCGCCGGAGCAGTATCAATTATAATATATTCGTACTCCTCTTTAAGTGCATCGAAAAGCTTACTCACCCGCTCATTGATTAGCAAGTCTCCCGGGTTACCAGGTATTGGACCTGAGGGGTATATATGAAGACTTGGAATTTCTTCATTTTCAATATACAACTCAGAAAAATTGTTTGATTTGCCTTTTATATAAGTTGTAATGCCTGGGACATTTGATTCCAAATTCAATGTTTTTAATATGCCTGGCTTTCGTAAATCAAATTCAAGCAAGGCAACTTTTTTGCCTGGGATCGCCAGAACCGCTGCCAGATTAGTGCTTACAAAAGATTTACCTTCTCCACCTGCAGATGAGGTGATCAATATGATTTGCTTTTGTTTGTTAGTGCTTTTAATTAATGAAAGAGCTGTTCGGATTATTCTAAATTGTTCAGCAATTATATCCCGACCAGTTACTGAAAATCCCTGCAAACGGCCCTTTACTTCATGACCAATATCACCTAAAACAGGCACGGGTAATTTTTTAGAAATGTCGTCCCTGCTGGTAATTTTATCATTCATCATATCCCGCAGGTAAACAAAACCTATTGGCAACAACAAGCCCAACAACGAGGCGTATAGTTTAATATTGGTTGCATTTGGCTCTACAGGTCCGTAACCCCATGCCGGATCTATTTGCTTATAGTTCGATAGGCTTGCAGATGTACTTGTTATAGCAGATTCTTCTCTTTTTTGCAACAGGTATAAGTAAAGCCCCTCAGTAATACTTTGCTTTCTTTTTATTTCCTGCATCATCCTTTCTTTACGGGGAACAGTGGTTAAAAACCTTTTATTTTGATTGTTTTGTTGTTGAAAACTACTTTCCTGTAAACCTAAATTTTTATTCACATTATTTAGTGCTTCTAAAATGCTTCCCTTTACATCAACTAACTGGTTGTTCAAATCTTTAATAGTGATACTATTTTTAGTAGCAAAAGCACCTTCCTTTTGCCTTTGAAGTTGTAATTGGTTATAATTTCCAATTAAAATGGAAAGCGTTGGATCGTCAAGACCCATAGTTGATGGAACAAGTTTGTCATCAGCGTCAGGGCTGGTAAAATAACTATTCAACATTTTAGCCACGTCTTGCTTAACGTTGATTGTTTGCAAACTTTGAGCTGCAATATTTGAGTTACCAAATGCCTGACCAGACTGTGCCCCCATATCAATGATTTGATTACTTGATTGGTAACTTTCCAAATTACCTTCTACCCCACTTAACTCCCCTGCAATCAATCCAAGCCTTTCATTTATAAATCGTGTAGTCGATTGAGAAAGTAAATTCCTATCCTCAATGTCAGACAGATCATACTCCCTAACAAAAGCATTCAAAATATCCTTTCCACGAGACAGGTTTTCAATTAAAATCTCTAATTGGAGAATACTGGTTTTTTCGCTCAGAATTGAGTAAGACATCTTACTTGATATTTCTGCACCTGCCGCCCACAAAGGTACCCACCTGACTGAGTAGCTATTTTTTTGGTCAAAAGTTGCCCCTGAAGCTGGTGCAAGAATGTAAGAGCTGCCGTTGATAGTGAATGTTTTGTTCCAACGAAAAGTCAAAGATTTAGGTTCGTCCACCGGACCATATTCAATAATTCCTCCAGTATTAGTCAGCTTTTTTACTATAATCTCAAAGGCTTTTGAACTATCAATAATAGTGCTTGGTATCAACCTTAAAGGAGCATCTAAGTAAAGGTCAGTTTTAAGAAATTTACCAAGGTGATAATAAGAAATATTAAAACCGTTCTTAGCTACAACTCTTTGCATCAAGCTAGTAGAGCGTAGGGAAATTAATTCATTATTAAGATTTCCCTGCAATTGAGAACTCATAGCCGTACCTACCAGGTCATTTACTTGTTGTTGAGCTGAACTGGGTTGATTTCCTTTAACCAGAATCAAGGTCGAAGCCTTATATTTTGGAACAGTATACCTTAAATATAAGAAGGCTACACCGATACAAACGATAAAGGATATAACGAATAAAGGGTAATGTGAGAGGTATTTTAATGCTATTTCTTTTACCGTCAGCCCCTTACCGGCTCCTCCAGAGAACAAATCTTTTTCTTCGTCCATCGTATGCGTTTTTGAAAGATTCTTGAATTAAAATCTCAAGTGTTGGTAATGTGTAGCGTTTATTGAAAAGTAGTTTTATGGCTTCGCCGTTCTTAGTCACAAAACTAAAAAAACCCTTGCGATTCAAAATAACTCCAACAATATTACATTATTCTCAACTACATCAACTTATGTATGCCATAGATGATTTAGGTGATGGCATAGTTGCAAAAACTTATTCAGGAATTGCCCTGAAGAACTGTAAATATTTACAACACATTGATTTACAGTTCTTACATAAGACAACAGTATCTACACAAACTTGAATTTATATATTACAGTCATAAAACGTACATGTTAAGAATTTATTACCTGCTTCGAAATTTCTATCAACTTAGATATGTAGTCGCCTATTGAACATTTAACCCTTCCGTACTTCATAAGAGTTCCGGATAATAGCCCACCCTTGTAAGATATTATGAACGCGAGATATGATTAGCAGATGAGTGATGTGAGGTTTGCGGTTAAAGTCATATAAGATTTCCTGATTCCAACTCAGAAACATTTGTTAATCGAGTAGGAAGGTAGCCATTAGTTGGCTACCTGTCCTCTCACACCACCGTACGTGCCGTTCGGCATACGGCGGTTTGTTAGAATAACTTTGTTTGGTGTTCTGTTCTCCAATAGTAGTAGTTGGCAAATCCTATGTAGCGCAGACGGGTGAAGTACTTATTGTTTAGTGCCCGACATAATATGGGACTATGTGCAATTCTACAATGCCCTTTGCGACTGTTGCTCCATTCATACGCCTTTTGAAGTTTGATACCCAGCTTTTGAAGGTTCCACTTCCTTGTCCACGGCTTCTTCCATTGTTTCCATATTCCCATGCGTAATCTCGTTCTTACCAGCTCATCTAAATCCTGCATCTTGCTTTTGGCCTTCGCTATCGAAAAGTAATTTACCCATCCCCTGATTACAGCTTCCATTTTCTGTATCTTTTCCTTTAGCGGCGTGGGGTCGTTTCGCTTCGTTCGCTCTTTCATCTTTTGTTTTATTCTTACAAAAGATTTCGGTGCTATACGTATGTCCCACCCTGTTTTGCTTCGGTAAAAGGAGAACCCCAAAAGCGTGCTTTCGTTGGGGCGGCTTACTTTGCTTTTTGTACGGTTTACCTTTAGTTTTAGTTTGCTTTCTATGTAGTCGGTTATTGTCTCCATCACCCTTTGGGCTGATTTTTCACTTCTTACATATATGCTGCAATCATCGGCGTAGCGTACATAGCGGTGGCCTCTGGCTTCTAATTCTTTGTCCAGTTCGTGTAAAACAATGTTGGATAGTAAAGGACTTAGCGGACTGCCTTGTGGCGTGCCTTCTGTTCGTGGGCTTGCCACGCCATCTTCCATAATGCCGCTGGTGAGGTAGCTGCGTATCAGTTTTAACGTTCGCTTGTCTGTTATCTGCTTTGCAAGCAGGCCCATCAACTTGTCGTGGTTTACCTTGTCGAAGAACTTTTCTAAATCCAGTTCTATCACATACTCATAGCCATCGTTGAGATAGGTTTGCGCCTGCAATACTGCCTGATGGGCGTTGCGTCCGGGTCTGAACCCGTAGCTGTGATTGGAGAAGCCTTCTTCGCTCTTTGGGCTTAGCCATTGGGCAATGGCTTGCTGCAACAGCCTGTCTGTTACGGTCGGTATGCCCGAGCATTCTTGTGCCGCCCTGTGGCTTGGGTATCTCTACCTTGCATACAGGTTGCGGCTTGTAATTGCCTTCCAAAATCTCTTTCCCCAATGTTTGCCAGTTGGCATTGAGGTAGTCGCGAAGTTCATCGGTCTGCATACCATCTATGCCTCCGGCTCCTTTGTTAGCAGTTACCTGCTTAAAGGCTTTTTGTACGTTGCGGATGTCTAATATTTCTTCAAGCATACTACTAAAAAAAACTTTCTTCCCGGCGTTGTTCTCACTTGGTTGTGTGGCTTGGCTCAACTCCTCCTTTATTTTACTTTCGGGTTCTGCCCTATCCTCATAATGGTAGTTCGCTGATGTGTTTCGGTTGTGTTCGCTTTGCCATAAACTTTCCTGATTGCTTCGCCATTCTAACATTCAGTCCTTCGGTTTGTCTGTGAGGCCTTTGTCATGCTCCTTTCGTTCGGGTTGACCGCTCGTATCTTAACCTACTACGACCTCTGCTGACTTCTTCCTGCACCAATCGCCCATTGCCTTATCAACTTTAGACGTTGTTTCCTCTTTGGTACTCTCCCGTACCGCCAACGGATTGCACGCAGATCTCCCGGAGTAAGATAACCCGCTTTCTATGGATGTAGCCTCTGTGTTTACGTACTGATGGTCTATGCAGTAGTAGGGCTTTTGTTTGTCATGCAACATCACCCCCATCAGTCCGCCTTATACACAGTTTCTGTTCGTAGGCTCCCATATTTGCCGCCAGATTCCTTCAGATTCCACTTCGCAATGGACACCCTTGCTCTTGGCTAACACTCCTTACTGCAAAGCGTGTTCGGGACTTGCACCCTATAGCGTTGGTACCATGTCCGGCGCACATGAAACAAGCCCACCTTAAAAAGTGGGCTTGCAGTATAAAATTAAGAGCCGTTTCTAATAAATAACTAACTTTTCTGTCGAATTAAATTTGGTTGTACTAAGATTTATAAAGTAAACCCCTTTATGAATTCTGTCCAGGTTAATAGAAAGCATCTCAGAATCTGACCTGATAATTGTTTGAAATTTATAAATCTCCTTTCCAAGAGCATCTACGATAATAACATTCGCTTTAGAGGCATAAAGGTTTTTAACATTTAGCTTAAAGTTTCCGCTGGTTGGATTAGGAAAAATGGACATTTTTGCACTGGCCTCTATTACTTTTTCAACAACAACTTCATTTGTCTTTACAGTATTCGTAACATAACCCTCATAACCCCTTCCACTGCACGTAGTGGTTAACCTGGTAATGGTTATGTTTGAAACAGTAAACAGGCATCCTTTTGCATCTTTTACCCTTACATAATAGGTACCCGGCGCAAGGTTTGAGAATACATTTGAAGTTTTGTATCCTGCTCCGCTCAAACTAAATTGATAAGGAGGAATACCCCCAGTAACCGTGGTTGTAATAGTACCATTATTAATATTCTTACATGCATTGGTTTTAGATGACGTACCAGATAATGCCGGTGCATTCGCCACTACTATGTCGCGTACAACGGAAATGCAATCTAAGGCATCCTTTACAGTAACATAGAATGTATCTGGGCGCAGGTTTTCTAAAACCCTGTTGGCATTGTCATATTTGCCCCCGTTAGCGCTATACAAATAAGGGGCTGAACCACCTACTGTGCTTATTGAGATCAGGCCATCATTCCCTTTACAACTTATCCCTGTAACACCTGTAAGGCTGGCTATGAAACTTGTTCTTTTCACCTCAACACCACCCAAGCTTGTAATACATCCTTTAGAGTCCTTTACACTTACAACATAAATGCCTTCCTTTAAATCTCTGAATGTTTTAGACGTTCCGTACACGCCGCCTTTAATATTAAATACATATCCACCCGCTCCACCTGTTGCATTTACCTTAATATAACCATCACCGCCGGCACAAGAAGCATCCATTATTTCAGTTACTATAATAGCCAGGTTTGTTGGAGCACTTGATACATCTACAGCAATATTAGTTGTACATCCATTATTATCTTTTACCGTAAACTTATAGGTACCTGTACTTAGGCCAAAGAAAGTATTACCCGTTTTATAAGTGCCAGCATCTAATTTGTACTGATAAGGACTGTTACCACCTATAGCAGTTAAAGTAACCGAACCATCATTATTAGAGCAAGTTGTGTTTACAATTGTTGATGCTGTTACGGCAAGCGTTTTGTTTTCAAAAATGACGATATCTGAAATAACAGCAGTATTTGATTTTGAGTCGATAACATAGGCATTATAAGTGCCTGGAGCAAGGTTGCTGAAGGTGCCATTTGTTTGATAAATTCCTGTGCTTAGCATATACCTGAACGGCGCTACTCCACAAGAACCTGCAACTGAAAATGTGCCATCGCTTAAACCACAAGTGGCATCTGTTTTTGCCAAGAACTTAATGGCAAGGAAGCCATTATTTTCAATTACAATATCTGAAATTTTAACTTCGCAACCTGTTGCATCTTTTACTGTAATAATATACGAACCGGGCGCCAGGTTATTGAAAATACTACTTGTCTGAAAGTTGACTCCATCCTTACTATATTTATAAGGTGCAATGCCATTTGAAGCAGTAACCGCTATAGTTCCATCATTCTGGCTACAATTTGAATGGGCTTTAACCGACAAAAGCAATTGAATGGGTTGGGGCTGCGCAATCTCAATACCAGATAATGTTGATATACATCCTTTACTATCCATTACTGTAACTGAATAAACGCCAGGAACCAATGAAGCAAAGCTGTTAGAAGATTGAAAAGCTCCTGAATTGATGCTGTAAGTATACGTAGGTCTACCACCACTTGCATCAACGACTAAAGTTCCGTTGTTTCCCTTGCAACTTACATCAGTTTTTGTTTGCAATACTATACTTAATGCAGGCACTCCATTAATAATAATATCTGTCACTGAGGCTGTGCAACCAATAGCGTCTTTAACATTAACATTGTATAATCCCCCACCCAGATTATCAAACCGTGGTGAACCTTTAAAATCACCATTGTTTAAACGGAAATAATAAGGTTCAACTCCCCCTGTTACTCCAACCGTAATAGAACCGTCATTACCCAAACAACCTGCATCAGTTTTAGAGTTTAAGGCAACTAAAATATTTTTAATAGTTAAGGTAGCGGCCGCGGAATATATTGTACCCGCACTGTTAGTCCATGCTGCCCGATATTTTTTACCATTGTCGCTTGTTTTGCCAAGAAAGCTAAGCGTAGGGTTAGTAGCTCCTTGAATATTAATCCAATTTATTCCATCAGTGCTCTCCTGCCATTGTACTGTTGGCATGTATCCGCTTTTTGTTGCAGAAAAGAAATTTACGGTTGTTTCATTACAAAAGGTCGTTGAAACAGGGTTTCTACCAATCTTAATTACTCTGGTATTAAACACAACATCTACAAAATAATTAGAAGATAAATAGGTAATAGTCGGAAAAATAGGTTCATTTAATGCATACTCGCCAACCCCATTAGGACCATCTTCGCCATCTCTTAATCCAAAAATTACATCTTGACCAGGAGAATAATTTTTAAAATAATTACGAGAAAAAACATAATCACCAGAACTGTTATAAATTGAAGCTACATAAGTAATGCCAGCAGTAATATTTACCGGATTAGATAATGCAACTTCCTGCCACCCGGATGCTGTTTCATTAGTAAAAGTTTCGGAGGTGAGTTTCACTCTATCTTTTGTCCATACACTGCCTATATGATAACCGCCTGTACCAGGTTGCTTGTAAAACCTGATTTTAGTAATCACTCCGTCTTCAGTCGCCCTCAATTTAAATCCTGCCTCAACGGGTTTACCATCGTTTTGAGTTTGTAAAGGAGCATCTGTTGGTTTGAATACCGAACAAGGGCACCCCTCAGGAAGCACAAAAACCACAGGGTAATTTACACCAGAAGAAATGGCAGGAGTTTCAACATTTCCAAAATCGTCAAGAGCTCTTGTTTTTATTACCGCGTTTCCCTCTACCCCTGGAATCCACAAATAATTCCAATTGGTTGTTCCCTCAGCAATTTGCCATGTTACTCCTCCATCAACTGAAATTTCAACACTCGCAACAACCCCTTGTTCATCAGATGCAGTGCCGGAAATCAAATAGCTTTTGCCAATAGAAGGTAAATCTCCAGTAAAATTTGTTGTAATTACAGACTTTGGAGCTATATAATCTGGAGCTAAAGTTGTATAAAGGAGGCCTCCTTGCAGACTGGTGGGCTGAATTGCCATATCTGCAAACAAATTTACAGTTGCCTGCTGCATTCTTACGTCAGGAATTGACAAACCCCTATCATGATTGCCATCGAGCCCCCATGACCATTGTATAGAACCAGATGCAAATATTAATGCTCCGCTGCGATACTTAAACATTGAAACCTTATGTACAAATCCGCCTACGGTGGTATTAGACAGTGCAACCCGGCCTGCCGGATAGAATGCTGCAAAATTGATCCTTCCATTTGCATAAAGTGAACTTGAATATTGGTCATTTTCAAATTCATACCCTATGGTACTGTTTGATAGAACGGCCTTTTGACCCGCAGATAAACCTGGGATAGTGGTATTTCTCCAAAATCTAAAATTTTTATATGTGTCAGGCACCTCAATGGCAGCATTACCTTCAAGGGATCCAATTTGACCTACTAATGAGTTTTCTGGTTTACAAGCCCCTCCCCCCGGATACGCACATCCAGATCGCCACAGACCTGTCCATTCGGTTGAAAGATCACATTTACCACCGCAAACCAACAAATCACTTTCTGTTTCACTTCCTTCTTTATAACAAACCAGGGTTCTATAATTATCTTCCCATCGAGTTTTCCAAAAACAAGTGTTTCCACTAAAAAATCCAAGATGAATGCCTGCATTTCGCGCCTGTTCAAATTTATTTCTTTCTGTTGCAGACCAATATTCATCATGACCAACAGCAAACAAAGCTTTGTGACTTAAATGATTCATGGGAGTATTGTCTTTAGCAAAATCAACACATGTGGCATAGCTAACATTATATCCATTCCTTTCTAACCACCGAACCATGGGGTATTCAGCACTTTTATAACAATCCCTTCCATATTTACTTGAATATAGAGGCCTGTCATAACTTAACTTATTAGCATGTAAAGAACCGGCTACTGGTTTAAATGGATCGTTTCCAAAAATCTTTCCGTAGAAACTTGTTCCGCCATAATTATTATATGCCTGCCAGGTGGCATCGGACGTTTTAAACAAAATATCTGAATTTCCAGCATCATTTCTTACTATAAATATGATATGGCTTGAACCTAAAGAACCATCGTTCCTGGTTAGTTTTGCATAATAAATACCAGAAACAGCATTAGGCGGTACCGCCCAGGAGGCAGAGACATTCCAATTACTGCAATCTGTTTTTCCTGTTACAGGATCGTACAGATCATCTGGCTGTGTTTGAGGTAAGGCTGTAGTTATTGTTCCCACGCCCCATTTTCGTGCACCCAGACCATTATAATAGCCGGTTCGATAAATATTGATACTATAAGAAGCTGAATTCGTCCGTATTTTAAAAAAAACCGTTTCGCCCTTATTTACACTCATTTGAGTGGCAAAACCTTGAATTGAAAGATCGCCTACACCCGAAATATCCCATTCTGATGAAGGATTTCC
>JANPPB010000231.1:0-1656 GCA_031428295.1 Segetibacter sp.
ATTTATCTCATTACAGAAAATGGAATTGTTTTATATGGTTTGAATGATCCATGATTGTATCAGTTATACAGCAACATTTGGTGAAATCCTGATTATAAAAAGTTTGTTGAATGTTACTATAGCCTGACAAACTAACGCACAATTGCAGCATATTTTAAGGCAAATAAATGGTAACCTGCAAAAGAGCTGCAATTTGCCAGATACATAAACACACGTAATTGGTGACCATCTTTTGTTATTGGAATGCTTTTGAATCGCAAGCGGAAGTGCTTATACTAATAAATCAAAAAAGAAGTTGGCAATATGGAAACACCTTCGGCAAGTGCAACAGGACAATGGAAACATACTGGTTATTGCTAAGAGAAAAAGAATAGAAAATGGATTTAATGATTTATGATTATAACTATTGCAACTAACTATCTTGGGGCTTTATGTAAACAACATCTAACAAAAATTTTTGAATGGTTAACGAACCCGAAGTAGAATACGGCTTTCTAGGTATCCTAACCGACCTAAAATATACCTATCGATCCGATATCCGAAATCGCCATGCACTTGAACAAAACTTTAGAAAAAAGTTTGAGGCACTTAACAAGGTAAATCTTACCGATGCTGAATTTGCCAGGCTGCGCGATGAGATTGTTAATCCTGATGTATTCCAGGCTTCTAAAATTTTACGGCAACGAAACACCTTTAAACGTGAAAACGATACGCCACTACACTATACGCTTGTAAATATTAAAGACTGGTGTAAGAACGAGTATGAAGTGATTAACCAGTTGCGGATGAATACCGATAGCAGTAATCACCGATACGATGTGATACTGTTGATTAATGGCGTACCTGTTGTGCAGATTGAATTAAAAACCCTGCAGATTAGTCCACGCCGTGCCATGCAGCAGATTGTAGATTACAAAGCCGATCCCGGCAATGGCTATACCAACTCATTGCTTTGCTTTGTGCAGTTGTTTATTGTAAGCAATCATACCAACACTTACTACTTTGCTAATAACCGGAACCAGCATTTTAGTTTTAATGCCGATGAACAATTTCTGCCTGTTTACCAGTGGGCTAGTGATGACAATAAAAAGATCACGCACCTGTTCGACTTTACAGAAAAATTTTTAGCCAAATGCACGTTGGGTGAAATGATTAGCCGTTACATGGTATTGGTAGAAAGCGAACAGAAACTTATGGTGATGCGTCCTTACCAGATTTATGCGGTAAAAGCCATTGTTGATTGCATTCATCAAAACCGCGGCAATGGTTTTGTATGGCATACCACCGGCAGCGGTAAAACGCTTACATCATTTAAAGCATCCACTTTATTAAAAGACAATCCTGATATTGAAAAATGTTTATTCGTGGTAGATCGTAAAGACCTCGATAAGCAAACCCGTGAAGAATTTAATAAGTTCCAGGAAGGTTGTGTAGAAGAGAATACCAACACCGAAACTTTGGTGCGACGAATGCTGAGTGAAGACTATGCAGATAAAGTGATTGTTACCACTATTCAGAAACTCGGATTGGCGTTAGACCCTGAACATAGAAAAAATTACAAAGACCGACTGGAACCGCTTAGCCAAAAACGGTTAGTTTTTATTTTTGACGAATGTCATCGTTCGCAGTTTGGCGATAACCATAAAGCCATTAAAG
>JANPPB010000232.1:0-21226 GCA_031428295.1 Segetibacter sp.
GAACCATAGAAGAATGTAGAAAAATCGAAATTCTTATAGCTCATTGCGAAGTTTAAACCGTAAGTAAATTTCGGATTTGGGTTACCAATATATGTACGGTCATCAGCATCTATTTTTCCATCAGGCTTACCTGTCAAATTACCTGCTGCATCTTTACCATTGTTGTCTTCATACTGAAAATTGCCTGGCGCAGCATCAGTCTGCTTTGGGGCTTTACTCACCTCTCCAGCGTCCTTAAATATTCCAAGAACTTTATAACCAAAAAACTCTCCTACGGAGTGACCAACCTGGTTCCGGGAAACTACAATGTTTCTTATTCCATTTGACGGGAAGAAGCTTACCCCTGGTATATTGATGATTTTATTATTGTAAGAGGTAAAAATACCAGTCACATCAAATTTGAGATCTTTTGAAATAGAACCGTGGTAGGTAGCATTAGCGTCAATTCCGGTATTTTGCATATCTCCCACATTAACTTTTGGAAGACCGGCATCCCCTACAAATTCTCTGGAAAATGGTACTGTTACAGCGTCAAATAATAATCCATTAATTTTCTTTTTATACCAATCAACAGTAAATTCTACCTTATTTTTAAACAGGGTGGCGTCAAATCCTACATTCGAAATAATATCACCCTCAAAGGTTGTTTCAGGGTTGCCAATGTTACTTCTGAAGAAACCGGCAGTTGGAGAAGTATTTGTACCTCTTATGTCATAAAATGAACGTCCTAAACTTGAACGATATAAGTTGTATGGATTAGTAGCTTGCACGTTTCCTGTACTTCCCAGCTTAGCCCAGCTATAACGGAGTTTCAAATCGCTAATCCATGAAACACCTTTAAGAAACTTTTCCTCGGAGATTCTCCAGGCAACGGACCCACCTGGAAAGATTGCATGTCTTTTTTCTCCAACAAAAACAGAGGCACCGTCCCTCCGCACAGTACCATTCAACAAATACTTTCCGGCATATGAATATTCAACACGGGCAAACTGTGACCATAAGCTATTCTGGTATGCGCCGCCCGAATTTGATTGTGCTCCACTACCGGTATTAAGTGTCCAGAAATTAGGGTTCTCAGAAAAATAATTACCTCTGTTTCCCTGAGAGGAGCGACCATAATAATTGACAGCTTCAGTACCTCCAATTATTTTTACATTATGGTCACCAAAAGTGTTAGTATAAGTTAATACGTTATTATAAGTCCATTGCGTATTATAACCAGCTCCTTCACCAAACGAATTAGAACCTGTATTACCTTCAGCATTCTCGTACCCTACATAATTAAAAAAGTAGTAGTAATTATTATTTAGTGTACCACCGAAATTGGTACGGAAAGTAAGGTGCTTCAATAAATCAACCTCAGCAAATACATTACCATTTATGTTCCAATCGTTCCCCCTGTTATCCTTTGTACGATAAATGTCAGCATAAGGATTACGGGCATTTCCTAAATCCTGTGATTTAGTTCCTGCAAAATTTCCCATGATGTCATAAACCGGAATGACTGCAGATTCGCGGAAAGCAACAGAAAAAGGACTGCCTTCACCCTGGTTACCGAAACGAGGATTTTGACTATAATACAAATAAACATTCTCTCCCACACGAATATGATCACCAATGCTAAATTGTGTATTAGCTCTCATCGAATATCTTTTCTGATATTGAAATTTGGCTATACCCTGATTATCGAGGTATCCCATAGAAAAGAAATAAGAACTTTTATCAGATCCGGCGCTCACTGATATATTATGGTTTTGCTTCGGCGCATTACGGGTAATTTCATTATACCAATTTGTACCTACTTTATTAGCAAGTGTGATTTGATTTGAGTTGATATTGTACTTTGATGGATCAACAGTTCCTGTGAAACCTGTAGGTGTAATATAGTTGGGAATAACAGGGTTTGCTCCGGTTCCAAATTGTCTATGACTTGGAATGGCAATTCCAGAATTGCGCTGTTGTTGCCAAATAGCATTTGCTTCCTCCTGAGTATTTGCCATATCATATCCTTTACCACGCGTTGTGATACCATAGAAATTGTCGTAACTTATTCTGGCTTTTCCTGTTCTTCCCTTTTTTGTAGTTATAATGATAACTCCGTTAGAACCAGCAATACCATATATCGCAGCAGAAGCATCCTTTAATACCTGCATTGATTCTATGTCGTTGATATTGATGTTTTGAAGATCTCCCCGAACACCATCAACAATTACTAAAGGAGAGTTATTACCAAATGCGGTAATACCCCGAATACGGATATCACTTCCTGCTCCAGGCTGACCTGATGTTATAATTGTTACGCCAGAAGCCTGACCCTGCAACGCTTCAGCGCCTGTACCCACAGGCTGTTGTCTAAGAGAGGTCACATCAACGACAGCAACAGAACCTGTAACGTCTTTTTTACGTTGTGTTCCGTAACCGGTAACCACTACTTCTGATAAAGAAGAAATGGCAGCTTTTAACGCAATTGAAACAGAAGAACCAGAAATGGCTACTGTCTGATTATCGAAACCGACATAAGAGACGGTGAGTGAATTTCTTCCTTGTGGAACTGCAATCGAAAAGTTACCAGAAGCATCTGTTTGTGTAGCAATACTTGTGCCTGTTACTGTTACGGTTGCACCTGCCACAGGCTGGTTATTTGGGTCAGTAATTTTTCCGGTTACGGTTTTTTGCGCTGAGAGCACATTAGTGAATAATAGCAAGAGTGTTGCTATAAAAAATTTACTGATTAGTTTTTTCATCATGGCAATGGTTTCGGTTTAAAAATTTTAAAATAGCGATGTAATGGAAATTGTTAAAAGCCTAACAAATTTTTTGAATTGCAATATTATATGATAGATATTTTTTTATGGCATAATGCTGCTTTTAATTTTTAAAAATTTCGAAATATTAAAATATTTTAAGGTGTTAAGCTAAACTGGGCGTTTCCGAGTATTTTTTAGATTGGGGGTATCCATCTGGGTAATACCTGGATACGCGACCAGGTTAGTGGTGAACCTGACGCTCCTAAAAGAATTACGTAATATAAAAGTTAGGAATAGAAACTTGCAAATGGTATGACTAGAAGAGAAGACTTGTTTGCCCGGATGATTAGCTTTTACAATATCAGTATGGAATGGTAATTGCACTAATCGTAAACAAAACTCTGCAAATGAAAAAACTTGTAATTGCACTCATTATGTTTTTTGGTCTTGGCTCCGCATCATATGCACAGGAGTAAAAAAAAGAGGTAAAATCGAAGGTTAAAAAAACGTCTGCCATCCCACAAAAGGTTCACAATACTTTTTAGCAAACACAAAAAGTACAAGGGCTATAAAGAAAAACGCAAGGTAGAAAACAAAAAGTCATAATTACACAGGATAGAAAGTTCATAAATTTCGCAATCTCCTAGAGAAAATCATTAAATGAAAAAGCCTCCGGCTGAAGATTTTTCAATTTTGGCTTGTCATTTATGTAGACCTGATAAAGTAAAAAACCGGGTAATAGATGCAATACTTACCCGCCTCTATTTTTTATCCTTTCCGTTTCATCATATGGTAGTTTAACCCATTGATGATGTTATCGATCATTTCAAAATTCTTTACATTTTTTAAGAGATGCGTCAGCGATTTATAGCCATAAGTTCTGGGATCAAAACTAGGATCAAGTTTGCGCAGGTTAGAGCCTATAGTAGACACATTTACTTCATCACTTTCGTTTGAAGACATATCGAAGGCCTTGTTCAGTAACTTAGGATCGAGAGCAGGCTTTTTTCCTTTTTCATTTACTTTTTTCATCGGTTTACCGAAAACAACTTCCGGTTCTTCCGGTACTTCAGAAACTTCCAGATTTTCAACATAGGTAAATATTTCGCAGGATCTGACGAATGCATTTGGCGTTTTTTTCTCGCCTATACCCATTACAAAAACACCTTCCTCCCGTATCCGTTTTGCAAGGCCGGTATAATCGCTGTCGCTCGATACAATGCAAAACCCATCTACCTGGCCTGCATGCAATATATCCATCGCATCAATAATCAAAGCACTATCTGTGCTGTTTTTACCACTGGTGTACGAGAATTTTTGAATAGGATTAAAGGCAATATCGTTGAGGATGTTTTTCCATTTGTTCATTTGCGGAGTAGTCCAATCGCCATAAATACGGCGAATGGTAACCTTGCCATATTTTGAAGCTTCTTCTAAAATAAGGTCCAGTATTTTAGGTTGGGCATTATCGCCATCAACCAACAGCGCTAATTTTTTTGCTTTCTCCATAATTAAGTCAAGCGTTTTTTAATAATAGTGATTGAGTAAATATTAAAAGCAAGGAGTCCTCCAGTTTCGTATCATCACACTTGTTAATTTTCAAGATATGCAGCAGTGTTGGTCTCCAAAATTTTTATTTGAAAATACCTCATGCGGTATGCATTTATGGCCGTATTGCCCAATTTTTTAATGAGGCGGTAATTAACTACAGCCCCAACAGGGGCTCCAATTACTGGTACCAATTGCGCCATTTTAGCCAGGTCAATATAATCGCGGTACTCCTGCTGAAAACTGCGCCAGTCAAACTGGTTAATATCTTCGGGTAAGCGGTTACATTGTTCAGGCCAGTCTTCGAGTTTTTTATAAACCGATTGTACGGTTTCCTGGCTTGAAAAAGCCAGTTGGAAAATGAATAAAATATACAAGCGCTCTTTATAGTCTTTTACATCAAATCCATACATGGCGGCAATGTCGAAGAGCAACTTCATTTTTATACCAAGCAAAAGTGGAAAGTCAGCTATTCCTAATAATATTCCTCCCGCTCCTGTAATGCCGCCTTCTACTGCAGCCGTTTTTTTATAAAAATTGATCCGCTCTTTAATAACTGCTTCTTTTAATTCCAATGATCCATTTACGGGTTTCTTATCCGTAATATATTCAGCACCTAATAAAACCAACCTCGACATTTGCTTGATGGCAAGTGTAATGGCTTTATGAATTTTTTCGGGAATATAGGTATTGAGTTTTGTTTGAACCCGTTTTGCCAGCTTATTTAAATAGGACGGTTTGCGCAACAATTTATGTTGCCATTTCGTTAGTTCAAGGTATACCTGCTGTTCATAATCGTTCATTAGTGTAACCATTATTAACCGTTATAATTCAAATGTAACTATATAATAGAACCAATCATTCATCCCCATACCCGCTACAGGTTGATAGACCAGTGTTTGAAGAAAATTTGCTACAGCAGAAACACGTTAATAAATTTGACCGTGCAGTGCATTAATAAAAAATTAAGGTCAAACAATCTACTGGTTTTCAATAGTATCAATTTTATAGTCGACCCTTGAAGTGTTTAATATGGCAACTTGTGGGTTACAATATGCTTGTTTTAGCATATACGGGCAGTATATTTGTTTTTGCCGAACTTTTTTTTTGAGATTACCAGTTAGAGAATAGAATATTGAAATGTAGATTTTGTGGGGAAAGGAATTTTTAAATGACTAAATCTATTGGTTATGAACAGGATCTTTTTATTCATTTTACTTTTTGCCCCTTTATCAATTTTTGCTCAAAAGGCAGATAATAAAAAAGAGGGTTTAAGAGGTATAGGTAGTTTTTACGCCACTAAATTTAACGGAAGGCCGACTGCAACAGGCGAAATTTTTGAACATACAAACCTGACTGCAGCAAGTAATAGTTTTAAATTCCACTCCTGGGTTAGAGTAACCAACCTTGAGAATAACAAGTCGGTTATCGTTCGTATTAATGATAGAATGGCTGTAAAAAGCGCTAATAAAGGACGCATTGTAGACCTTACCAAAGCCGCGGCTAAAAAATTGGGTGTTGGTATCGGAGGCCTGATAAAAGTGCTTGTTGAAATAGTACCAAAGGAAGAAATGTTCTAAGTGGTAAAAGCTTTAACTAGTTTTATTTTCACGATATTGCGCCAAATTAATCGTTGAAAATAAAACAAATGTTTATGAGGAAAATACTACTAATAGTATTGCTTTTCGGAATTACTGCTTCCTACGCACAAGTATCTACATATAAAAAAAGACCTACTCTATCTATCAATTTTATAGGGAACGATTTCAGGTCTGCTCAACTGATCAAGCAACAATCGCTTTCCACAGTATTACGTGATAAAACATTTAGCTCTCTCAGCCAGTTAAAATATGGTTTGGGGATAGGTTATCACCAGGGTCTTAGCAGCCATATTGATTTCATGTCAACATTAAATGCATCGTTGCTCAAGTATCCCTTCAAGAATAGGCCTGCTGCAACCAGCGATAAGGTTTTGTTGGAAGCTGATGCAAACGTAAATATTAAATTACTTACCGATCATTATACTGTGGTTCCCTACCTTACTACCGGAGTAGGGGTATCAATGTTTAGTAATAAGTTTGGTGCTTATATTCCGTTTGGTACAGGCCTTCAATTTAATTTGGGACAGGAAACATTTTTGTTTACCCAGGCTCAATACAGGGTAGGAATTACTGATCTTACCAACGAACATTTCGTATTTTCTTTAGGTTTTGGCGTTCCGCTGAAGGACAAAAAAGAAGAAATGTTACCTCCACCTCCACCTCCAACACCGGAGCCTGTTGACACAGATGGTGACGGTATCCTGGATATCAATGACAAATGCCCTACCGTTAAAGGTGTTATCAAGTACGATGGTTGCCCTGTACCCGATACTGACAACGATGGTATTAACGATGATAACGACGCTTGCCCAACAGTTGCAGGTGTTGAAAAATACAAAGGTTGTCCGGTGCCCGACACTGATAAGGATGGCATTAACGATGATATTGACGCCTGCCCTACAGTAGCAGGTGCCGCCAGGTACAAAGGTTGCCCAATACCAGATACAGATAAGGATGGTGTAAATGATGAGGAAGATGAGTGTATCGATCGTCCGGGTCCTGTAAGTAATAAAGGATGCCCGTTGCCTCCAAAGCCTGAAATAATACAGGCAGTAAATAAAGCAGCTACCCGTATTTATTTTCAAACCGGCAGTGCCAAATTGTTGCCTAAAAGTTTTACTGCTTTAAACGAGGTTGTAAAAATTTTAAAGGATGACAATATACTTGGATTGGATATAGAGGGACATACGGATAATGTAGGAACAGACGAGTTCAATCAAAAATTATCAGAAGATAGGGCAAAGTCGGTTTACACTTACTTTACAGGTAAGGGAGTTGGTACCGACCGTATTACTTTGAAAGGATTTGGTGAAAGCCAGCCGAAAGCTGATAATAAAACTACAGCAGGCCGGGCACAAAACCGCCGTGTTGTAATGCAGGTAAAAACCTTGTAATTCAAACTCAATAAAATTGCAAAAGACCTCTTGCTTAGCAAGGGGTCTTTTGCTTTATACAGATATTATTCATTTCTGTATGATCAAAACTTATCTTCCCAAAGGTTATTTGTTTAACTGTAATTACACATCATTTTGAGTGTTGAAATCGTAGACTGCTTTGCTTAGTAATCTAACCTGGGCAAAAAATTTGCCGAGGACTGCGGGAAGATTGTTTTCATCACAATGTTCAAGGTAAAAAGTGCCTGATACAAGGAAGTTGATGAAAGTTTGAAAGTCATATCAAGTGGTGTAATTTATTGCCCGGCGAAAACGTTACCGTTCATTGCAAAAATGGCTGGTTACAGCTAGCCTACAGTTTAGAAGCAGGCATTTTATTTATTCCACCAATAATTCAATTTTAAAACAAAAGCCCTGTTACGTACTGAGAATGGTGCAGGGTAGTAGTTGTCTGTATACACTAAAAAAAGATCGCTGGCAGGTTTGTACCGCCACTGTAACCTGCTGTTTAAATTAATGTTTTTAGCCTGCTGATTGTATTGTATAAAGGTTGAGAAGAATAACTTGTTAGTAAAGGTGATATCGGATTTGGAACCGATTAGCCAAAACTTAGTTTTGCCATAGGGCGATGGCAGGTTAATATCGTTATAACTGGCATTGGCTAACAAACTTACATGCGGTTGAATGCGATAGCCAATTTCCACTGCAACATTACTACGGCTGCCATGTTGATAATAACTGCCAAAGCGGGTACTGAAGGAATAAGTAAACACACTTTGTGGTTTTGAAATAAAGTCTGTGCCTATGGCCCGCCAGCGATGCTCTGATCCGCGAGGTAAGGTATCCTTGCCTGAGTTGGTGGGGTCGAACGGCCGCAACAACTGTACATATTCATCAACCAGCGACAAAGCAAAGACGTTCGTTTTTCTGAAATTTAATACATAACCAAGTGTATTGATATGGTCGGTTTCCTTCATGTTTTTATTAAAGAAGTAAGAGCTAATAAATCTTGGCCCATGGCTTAAAATCTTTTTACCCTTCGAAAAAAACAATCTTGCTACACTGGGGCTTAACCTTACAAAACCGGTACGGGGTACGTAGCCTACTTCTGCCGTATAATTCCTGCCCACCCATTCCTGCTGCATAATAATGTTCCAATAACGGCTATTGTATTGCAGGTTAGCTGCCTGAACAAAGTCTTCGCCTTTTTTACCGGGGGAGAAGGATTTAAGCATAAATGCTTTTCCTGTCCATACATTGTTTGGACTGGCCAGGTTATACTCCAACCCAATATTGCGGTTGTAGTCACTGTATACTGGTTTAGTGGAATCTTTGGACAACTGGTATTGAACTGACTGTTTGTTTACAAAGATGATCCCAATATTTGAGCGGGTAAAGACCTTGCGTTGTAAGGATAAAATTGCAAAGTTTTGATCGGGCAAAGCAGTTTCTTCAACTTTGGATGTTTGCATATCCATTAGTCCAATGCGCCAATCTTTGTTAAGCTTTCCGCTTAGCCTGGCACCTGCTCTTATTGGTACGCCAAGGCCAATACGCCTTGAGAAAAAGGGACGAATTGTGTTATATCCAAAGTTGGCAAACAGGTCGCCATTCTCTAAAAAAAACTGCCTTCTTTCCGGAAAAAATAATTCAAACCTGTCCAGGTTCGTTACCTGCCTATCCACCTCTACCTGCGAAAAATCGGGGTTGATTGTTAGGTCTAAATTGAGCGAAGTGGTCAATCCTATTTTTACATCCGCCCCGGCTTTTTGATCGGTCCTTGTTTTCAAATCTTTATTGTACGTTTTAAAAACCCCACCTAAAACGTAAGGAATAATAGAAACGTTTCCACCGGGATCGGGTGGTGGATTGTCCCAAACCAGGGAGCCAGTGTATGCAAGCGAAGCCGTGGGAAATTGGCGTGGTACCGGTGACCAGCTAGACTTTTCGGTGGTTTTTAAATCGAGACGGCTAAAATTGATGCCCCACTCCGTAATGCTTTTTTTATAGCGAATAGTTTTAAAAGGCAGCGCCATTTCAAATACCCATTTTTCCGGGGTGTTGCTAACTGCAGAGGTCCATTTGTTATCCCAGTTTAAATCAATAGCGTAACCATTACTCATGATGCCATCCCATTGGGCACCCTCTGCATTTGCACCAAATGAAAATCCGTTTGTTTGGTCGTTAAACGGATCCATGAATAACAGGAAATTATCGTTCTTGCCAAATGAAAAATCGCGACGAAGCGACTCTACAAAATTTGGCCCGCTAACCGCTGTGTAACATTCGGCCAACAGGTAAATGTTCTTATCATCGTATGTCATTCTTACATCGGTTCTAACCCTTGCCTTGCTGGTATCCATGGGCGTTACCATATAAAAATCCGATGCTATCTGTGCTGTCTTCCATGCCGGGTCAGTTGTTAAACCATCAATTTTTATGGGCGAGACAGCCTTTTTAATATGGAGCTGAAAACCCGCATTCTTTTTTTGGGCCGAAAGCGAAAAATTACAGAAGCCAAGAAGTGCGACAAACAAAATTTTTTTCATTCTATAGATAGGAGTGTTGAACGAATTTAAGTGAAAGGAGACTTATGTAGCCACAATACTGAGCACAATTTTTGACACTAATTAAACTACAGTTATTACAACGTAGTAAATAAATTGAAACCTGCAAACTGGAATGTTTTTAAAGCTGAAGTGATTGGTAAAACATGATTAATGCATTCCATTTTAAGACACATTTGCTTGCTATTACTGCTAAACAAAAGTAATTTTCTATACGTAGCTTTATAAACAGGTTTCCGTAAATTTTAAAACTTATATTATGGAGAATATCCGGCCTTTCCCAACAATCCGATCTTTTAGCAGTGTATTTTTTGCTTTTTTCAGGGCAGCTCTTGGAATGCTTTTATTATTCAGGGGCATTGAATTTATATTTAACTTAAACCACCTGCAAGAGTTAATAAAAAGCACCGGGTTTGAATACAATACCCCCGTAGTGGCTTATCTCATCAGCAGTATTCACCTTTTTGGCGGTGCATTAATAGTGATAGGATTGCTGACGCGTATAGCTATTATTCTTCAGATCCCCATTGTTATTGCTGCTGTACTTTTCAACATTAATTCAACTGCCTACGGTACTACCTCCGAATTAATACTTTCAGGGTTCGTTTTAGTCCTTTTAATCTTTTACCTGGTAAAAGGTCAGGGCTTAATATCTATGGATCATTATAGAAAGCATCATCAATTGTAGTCAGGTTTGTTATAAATCCTGAACTTAAACTCAAGCAACTTCCAATAGTTAGAAGGTAAGCGTATTAGTGCCTACCTTCTGTTGTTTATACTCCTATAACACCCGGTTTGTTTTTATTGGAGCCGGTGGCGGATCGTTAACCTTGCTTGAGAAGAGCGACTTTTCCGAAGGTGATGGTTATGGCGGTTTTCCTGTGAGCGGCCAGTGGTTACGATGCATCAATCCTGAAGTAATTTGTGAATAGGTAGACGATACAGTCTTTAGATAGCCAGCTATCGGCTTGATAACTTCTTAAAAATGAATTTATCTTTAAAATATGCAAGAATACTCCCGGCTGACATCGTTGCTCGACAATGACTTTTACAAGTTTACTATGCAACATGGTGTTATTCGCTTATTCCCCAAATCGAAGGTTAAATACCGTTTTATTAATCGTGGTAAACATGTGCTGCCTCCGGGTTTTGCCGCAGCATTACAGGCATCGGTAAACGATATGGCTAACCTGAAGCTTACCCCGGCTGAAAAAGATTTTCTTTCCGTTACCTGCCCCTACCTCGACCCTACATACCTTGATTTTTTGCAAGGGTACCAGTATAATCCTAACGAGGTTTTAATTGAGGAGCGGGATAATGATGTACACATAACCATTGAGGGCTATTGGTATAGGGCTATTTTGTGGGAGGTGCCCTTGTTATGCCTGGTGTCTGAGACCTATTATAACTTACTCAATCAGGAGCGCAAAACAAACGAAGAAATCATTGGCATTACTGCTGAAAAGATAAAGAAATATAAGGCTCTTGGCATTACCATAGCCGAGTTTGGCACCCGACGAAGGCACTCATACCAGGTGCACAAACTGGTGGTAGAAACGCTTAGAGAATTTGGCGAAGACACCTTTGTTGGCAGTAGCAATGTTCATTTTGCCATGACCAATTCACTTAAGCCAATAGGCACACATGCACATGAGTGGTTTATGTACCATGCAGCCCGCTATGGCTTTAAAATGGCCAATTCTATGGCACTCGAAAATTGGGTAGCTGTTTACCGTGGCGATTTGGGTATCGCTCTTTCTGATACGTATACTTCTGCCGTATTTTACGAGCAATTTGATAAAATGTTTACCAAGTTGTTTGACGGGGTAAGGCACGATAGTGGAGACCCCATTCTTTTTGCTGAGCAAACCATTGCGCATTACAAACAAATGGGTATGGATCCGATGACAAAAACTATTATTTTCTCCGATGCCCTGGATTATGATAAAGTTGCCCGTATAGCGGATTACTGCAGAGATAGAATTGGGATGTCGTTTGGTATAGGCACCAACCTTACCAACGATGTTGGATTGAAACCGATGAACATTGTTATAAAAATGATGGAGGCATTGCCCGAAGGTGGAAGATGGACACCGGTAGTAAAACTATCGGACGAAACAGGTAAGTACACCGGCGAGCCGGGCATGATAGACCTTGCAAAAAAGGTACTTAATATTTCATAAGGGTTATTAATGATTGAGCAAATCGAATGAGAAGCTTTTAGCAGTAATTACAAAATTGTCTTTCTCGTTTGGCTCATTCGTGGTGTTGAAGGGGTGCAACGAAATATAGAACAACCCATTATCCAGTTTCTTAAGAGTGATGTCTGAAATTTTGTTGTCCCCCGAAAAATTCTCGTTGATGTATATACTGGTGATTGCGGAGAAATTTAATTCAAGAGTGCAATCTTCAAACCTATTGTTAGGCATTGCCCGTTTGGCTTTTACGGTTACTTCAGCATCGGTTACAAAACCACTCGAAACCGGCACCAGGTAATCCACCTTAAAAAATATGATCTCACCCTCTGAAAAAATATATCTGGAGTTGATTTCCTGTACTGGCATAATAGGTTGAAGGGGGTAGTAATTAAAAAAGGAAGATATATTGTTTCATCGATTTTTTAATCAGGCGGTCGCATACTTATGGCTTGTAGCTTACAGCTTGAAGCTTTTTGAACCACAGAGGCACAGCGGCACTGAGTTGCACGGAGGCTATTTTGAATGTTGAATGATGAATGTTAAATGAGTTGCGATCTGGTACTTATGGCTTGTAGCTTACAGCTTGAAGCTTTTTGAACCACAGAGGCACAGCGGCACTGAGTTGCACGGAGAAGAAAGAATAATTAATAATGAATAGTGAAAAATGAAAAATCACACAGGTATAGGTGATTTGCTTGCGGCTTGCGGCTAACAGCTTGTAGCTCTTTTTGTGGCTTGAGGCTAATAGCCTGTGGCTCTGTTTACAACTTCAACAACCTCACCACCCGCTGTTGTTGTTTACTGATGTATTGTAAAAAGTAAACTCCTTTTGCCAGCGTTTGAACTGGCATGTTGATAGTTTGGTTTTGACCCTCGGTTACAGTCAACTGTTTTTCATATAGCTTGCTGCCTTTTATATCTATCAATCTAAACACAATTGAGCCGGTTGTAGGTGCAGTAAATGAAACATTGAGCCAACCGGTAAACACCGTTCCTGGGTTCAGCTTTAACAAATCGCCATTAGCTGAAAAGTTCTTTTGTAAAATAATGCTACGATTACTAAGGCTATCTGAATACCGAACCGTATAGGAGCCTCCCTGTAATGCGTCCAGGTTTTGAAAAGCAAAGGGATACACTTCTTCTTTTTCTATTAAAAATGGTTGGGTAAATAAAACAGTACCACCACTACTTAATAGCTCTATTTTGGCATTGCCATCTACCTGCGCTACAAAGGTTCCGGTTATCTCTTTGGTAAACGGATTAGGAGTTGCCACCAGCCAATTGGCTCCATAGGCTGCAAGATTAACCTGCCGTTTTAGTGATCTATATGCAGTTTTAAAATTAGGGATGCCATAGCCATAGCGGTCCGTGGGCATGAAGTAACGGTCCGAACTTTTGTAAACGGCATCCAATATTTGCATGTTATTAAAAGTTGGAAAGGCCTGCCACAAACAGGCAATCAAACCTGCCACATTTGGGTTGGAGTAAGAAGTGCCGTTGCCTGTTACGGGTAGGTTGTTACTACCCGCTATTACCGTTCCCAAACCCACCGAAACAATATTGGGCTTTACTTTTCCAGGGTAACCATAACTGCTAAAAGAAGCAATCACCCCCGCATTGTTAACAGCTCCTACCGCACAAACGCTATCGCTGTCGGCAGAAAAACCTATGTATTTCCAACTACTGTTGCCCTCGTTACCTGCGCTGTTCATTACAATCATTCCTTTTTTTGCAGCAGAGGTTGCACCCCGCGACACCATGGTGGTGTTTTTATAAAAATCACTGTAAGAATGGTTGAAAGCCGGCACATCAAATTCGGTATAACCGAGCGATGAAGAGATCATATCAGCCCCGCTGCTATCAGCAAACTCAGCTCCCACAACCCAGTTATGCTCTTCAATCGGGTATTCAGATGCTACGTTTTCGGTACGGACCAAATAGTACGAAGCTCCTGGTGCCGTACCTACCATTTTTCCGGGCCAGTTGGCTGACATAATACTCAGGCAGTTGGCACCATGCTGGTCGTCTTCGTTAACACTATTGTCGAAAGCCACAAAATCGCGTTCGGCCAACACCTGGTTATTCAATCGTATGCTGTCAAATGCAGTATTGGTTTTAAAGCGGTTAAAACCTCCATCCAATACAGCAATTTGAATGCCCTGGCCGCGGTATCCTTTGTTGTGCAAAAATTCTCCCTCGTGTATATGAACCTGGTTGTACGAATTGCCATAGCTGATCACGTCGCCCATTTGTCGTGGTAAATTTTTTTGAGGTATAGTCTGAGTTTGTTTTTCAAGTGCATGTTTATCACCAGCAACCGGTTGAGTGCCACTTGCTCTGTAGCCAACACCCTGCACCTGCTTAACAAAGGGTAACAAATTAATTTTAGCCAATGCACCCTGGTCAGTGGTTTGTATCAATACCTGGTTTAACCATTTTGACTGGCTAATTATTTCAACGGCCCCCGAAAGGCGAAGACTGTCTATAAATTTTTGATTTACCGGCAAGTCTGTAGTGTCAATTAAAATGTTTTGGCGGCTGCGCCGAAGCAAAGCACGGGGTGAGAGGTATGGAGCAGCATTACCCAGTGTAAAAGCTGATCCTTCCTTGTATTTAAATTGAACAATCAGCTTAGAATATTGTGCAATGCCTGCAGATGTAAAAACGACAAAGCAAGCTGTTAAAAATATTTTCATTAATGATGTTTGAACTCATTACATATACGGTATAACTAAGGGTAGCGTTGATTATTTATAACTGATCAACCTAAGTTTAACACCATAACTACCATCCTCGTACTTTGAAGGTGGGGGAGTGGTTTGATAAGTCCAATGCAGAAAATCTTTAAAAATCAAGCCAATGCCCTTAGCATATACCTCTTTTCCCAAATTACGCTGCTGGTAATTATTTAGATCAAAAGGGCCGGGGGGCGAGGTTTCATCGTGTTGAAAAACGGTAATAGTAGAGTCGTAATTTTTATTAAATAGTCTATAAGATTGTCCGGCCCTTTGATATTGATATTCCCACTCATCCAGGTAAGTCACATTTGAGTTGAGCGACTTGGTATCGATATACGAATGAGCCTTCCACGAGTAACCTTCAGTTAATGGCAGGCGAAGTTTAATGAACCGCATATTATTGTCGATATACTCCACCGCATTTCTCTTAAATGTAGCCGTATAGGTAGCTGCAAACTGCCAGGGTTGCAAACCCGCAGTGTCGCGAATAGTTCTGAAAATGCGGTACGATTCGTTGCCTTCATTATCCAGGAAAGTTGATTCTACTGAATCTTTGGCCTGGTAGCTATGCACTACCAGCGATGATCCAAATGAGGCCGGAACAGTTGAATCCATACGATAGATAAATATTTTTCCGGCTGCTATAGGGTAATAATCTTTTAATGCAGGAGTTACAAAAATTTCGGTTTGCTTGTTGCAACCCGATAATATGAGCAGTAGAGGCAGGTATATTTTAATGCCGGATATAGCTATTTTCATGATGCCATAAAGGTAAGGAGGTACGGTAATATTTCTGAAAAACAAGTGTTATGCATGCCCGGTAATGAACGTAAATAGACCACGTAAGGTTGTGGATTTATTCATTTATCATGGCCCTAAAAAATGGCATAAAACTTCCATTCTAATTTTATTTAAACGGAATCATCAAACAAGTTTGCATCACTATCTTTAAGCTTTAAATAGCATCATGACCTTTTTAGATACCTTAACCCTCTCGTACAGAACGGTCCGTAGTAATAAATTGCGAACCGGATTAACCGTGGCTATCATTGCTTTTGGCATTATGGCCCTTATTGGTATCATTACCGCCATCCAGGCAATGAACCAGAGTTTAAAAGAGAATTTCTCCAGTCTGGGTGCCAATGCTTACAGTATTCGATTTAAAGAAAGAAACATAAGAATTGGCCACAGCAGCAGTAGTAGTGTAAAAGCCACTAAAAAAGGAGCAAAAAAAGAAAAAGTCTCAAATATTGGAAAGCCCATAAAACAAAACCAGGCCGAACAATTTAAGGCTAATTACCAGTTTCCGGCAATTGTTGGTATACAGTTAGGGGGTCCCCGTTCACTAAAAATCAGGTACGAAAGCAAAGAGACAAATCCCGATATTTCAGTAAGTGGGGGTGATGAAAATTTTCTAAACATCAACGGATATACGTTAAAAAGTGGAAGAAATTTTAGTAAGCTGGATGTTGAGTCGGGAAGAAATGTGGCGCTGGTAGGCACGGATGTTGCCAAGATTTTATTTGGTAAAAATCAGGATAACTCTGTGGATAAAATTATACGCATCGGCAATTTACCTTATCGTGTAATTGGCTTGCTAAACAGTAAAGGTTCCAGTGCTTTTTTGCAAAGCGATAAAGTGATTATAACCACTTACAATAATGTTCGCAGGTTGCCAAATGCCAGTCAGAGCTATACTTTAAACGTAAAGGTTAACGACCTGCATCAAATGGAGGCAGCTATAGGAGAGGCAACGGGTACTTTTAGAAACATTCGCAAATTGCCTGCTACAGATAACGATAATTTTTTTATAGACAAGAGTGACAGCATTGCCGAAACAATGATCAGTTTGTTAGGCAGTATATCAGGTTCGGCAGGAGCCATTGGCTTAATTACACTTATTGGCGCCGCCATCGGATTAATGAATATCATGCTGGTGGCTGTAAACGAACGTACCAGAGAAGTTGGTCTTATCAAGGCACTTGGTGGAACACGAAAAAGCATTCGAAGCCAGTTTTTATACGAGTCCATCATCATCAGTTTGTTGGGTGCCATCTTTGGTATTATTCTGGGAGTGCTGGTGGGCAATCTATTTTCTATGGTTTTATCAACCGGGTTTGTAGTGCCCTGGGGTTGGGTAATTGCGGGCATACTAATCTGTAGTCTTGTGGGGCTTGCTGCCGGGTTGTGGCCTGCAATAAAAGCCTCTCGCTTAGACCCCATAGTTGCACTGCGGTATGAGTAATTAATTAAGTTGAAATTACTTTCAAGCCAGGCTTACAACCCTTTAAAAAACAACCAGTTCACATTAATATTTAAGAGGCTTTCTAAATTTGTAACCATGTAACCATAGAGACATGGCGGTATAGACAAACACAGAGGAAATCTCTGTGACACTCCCTGTCGGTGTGTTTCTGTGTCCGGCCGGCATAACACCGGTCTAACGGGGTTCAACTTTTTACATGTTGTAAACTAGTAATTTAAATTTTTAGACAACTTCTAAGCCATATAAAAAAAGCCCGGCCATTTGGCCGGGCTTTCTAATAATACACTAAATGTTATTAGCTTTTCGGATCAAGGGCATCCTTAATTCTTTGCTTCAAATCAATCAGATGAATTTTGCTCATTCTGTCTGTTGTAGTTGGGATTGCGGCATTCACCACACCTTGTAATTGCATCAATTGCGCTCGTGCAATAGAAGATAAATCACTCCTGCTAAGGTCAGTTGCAGGTCTTGCACCACGTGCAGTAACTGCTACAATTGTAAACACATTGTCCGATGGATTTAGAATGCTATTTAGTTTGTTTACAAAGCTTTTTTGTAAGGAACGACGATAAAAATCAATCGGTTTTTTTGTTTTCAATTCGTTGAATAATCCTGATTGAACATCGTTCATTAAATCAGTTGCACTGTAAGCTGTTGTGCTGCCATAACGCTCAGCAGATACTTGCAGGCGGTTTAAACGGTCAGTACTCAAAAGGCTGGTAAGGGTTCCTTCCTGTGTACTTAATACAGGGTCGGCATCATCGCCCGGGTTATTAAGTCTATCCCAAATGGTTTTGTTAATCAACCATTTTGGAGTTTGAAACAACTGCTTTTGCAAAAAGTCAACAGCCTCCATTTGTTTTGCTCTCGACACAACTTCATACACAGGCTCGCCTTGCAATGAAGTTTTAAATGTTTCGGTAACACCTCCCACATTTGCAGTTACATGCCCCATATACCTGCGAAACTGGCTTACCAATTGCGTATACATATCGCCCAGGTTTATGTTCAGGTCAGTTTCGTCCCTGGTCCACTCAGGCAAACGGTTTAAAATGTATTGAAGGTTTTTAATACCATATTCACTTGCCTTAACAGCATTGTCACTTAAGTCTTCACTTTGGTTACGTGGGTCGTTTCTGTTGCCCAGTTCATAGGTTCCAAAATAGGTACGTGGGTTTTTGCTAATGGTTTCTATAATCAACTTATTGCTTGCAGCTTTTTGTGCTGGTTCGGTTGCGCCGGCAATGTAGCCATAACCCCAGCGAATAGCCCACTTATCGTAGTCGCCAATTCTTGGAAATAAACCTGCTTCATTAATGTTGTCGCCAGGCTGGGCTACATAGTTAAAGCGGGCATAATCCATAATAGATGCAGTGTGTCCGTTGGCTTCTACCCATGCTTTGTTTCTTAATAATTCAACCGGTGTTTTGCTGCTATTACCCATGTTGTGTAATAATCCCAGGGTATGTCCCACTTCGTGGGAAGATACAAAGCGGATCAACTGACCCATTAAAGAATCATCAAATTTCATTTTGCGGGCATTGGGATCAACGGCAGCAGTTTGAATCATATACCAGTCATGTACCAACTTCATTACATTGTGATACCAGCCAATATGGCTCTCTAAAATCTCTCCACTGCGCGGGTCGTGCACATTAGGTCCATAAGCATTTTCTACATCCGAAGCAAAGTACCTGATAACAGAAAAACGGGCATCTTCCATGCTCATAGTTGGCTCGTTAGCCGGCCACTCTTTACCCATAATAGCATTTTTAAAACCGGCTGTCTCAAAAGCTGCCTGCCAGTCGTTGATGCCTTTAATTAAGTAGGGTCTCCAACGTGCCGGTGTTGCGGGATCAATGTAATAAATGATGGGTTTTTTAGGCTCAACCAGTTCGCCATTTTTCCACTTTTCCATATCCCCATCTTTGGGCTCCATTCTCCATCTTACAGCAAAGCTTTTATTATCCACCTTTTGTTGGTCATCGCTAAATGCGGTGTAATTCTCCGGAAAAAAACCAACCCTTCTATCCCAATACCTGATTGCCATAGGGTTCTTAGGCAATAAAATCATTGAAGTATTCAACTCAATGGTAACCGCACCTGAAGCATTTGCCGCCGGAATTGACGATGCAGGAGCAGCGGTAAAACCGCCTAAGGCAGGAGAGGAGTTAAAGGTTTTTACTGTTCTTATTTCAGTATTTTCAGGATAGGTATTTATGCTGGAAATATAAGATCTGTCACTTGCAATGGACGACAGGTTAAAGGAACGTTTTGCTCCCGGGCTAATGCTTACCACCTGGTTGTCTCCCTTAAAATAATCAGTAACTTCTATTACAACACTATTGCTGTCTTTGCCAAATGCTGCTATAGGAAATGCAGCAGCAATAACATTTAAATTAGAGTTGTTTACAGCCTGGTAGATAGCGTTAGAAGTATCGGCAACACTTACAAGAGTAATCACCCTCATAAACACATTATTGCTGGGTCCTTTCTCAAACTCAATGGTTTGTTCGTTGGTAAGTTCGCCCCCATAAGTTGCTCTGCCGACACCACGGTTATTCGGCACTTTTACAAACCTGGTAACGGCCATGATCTCCTGGTTTAGAATGCTATCAGGGATCTCAAAAAAATATTTATCCTCAACTTTGTGTACCGTAAAAAGTCCTTTTTGAGTAATTGCTTTTTCGGTGATGACTTCTTTAAAAGGTTTTGGTCCCGTTTTTCTCTCAGGGGTGCTTCCCGGTAAATTACTGGTTGATGGTGTAACAGCCGGTGGGGTTGTTCGATTGGGTGTTGGAGTGCGCTGGGCCATAATACTCACGGTAGCACCTACACACAACAGCAATAATGTAATTTTTTTCATGGTCTTTTGTAAAAATTAATTTTTTAAGAGGTGAAGTTATATGATGGGGATCTTTTAAACAGGAATATTACTGTTGAGAAAATCAAAAAATTTAAAATGAGGCACTACTGTTTTAATGGCCTGGTTTTTCTGCGGACATAACTGTAGAAATTAAAATTCTATTAAAAATCTTGTTTTTTAAATGAAACAAAAGATCAACCATTTAAACCTCGAAAGGTTTATCGAAGTTTAAGTATCCACGTCTCTATAGGCTTTCAATTCAACTTAATGACGGGCATAAAAATGGTGGAAATTAAGCATTGGAAGATGCTTGTTCCAGCTTGCTTTTGCATCTTTTTTTTACTTGTAAAAACACCGCCGGTAAAGAGGCATTTTTTTTCGCGTCTACTTCTTGAAAAGTGGCTTATAAATTTAAAATAAAATAAAAAGTTTACAGGTTTGTTGCATTCAATAAAATACTTAATTTGCGCATCTTCTTTAAATAAAAAAAGATTGTTTTGTTCAACTGAAAGTATTTTTCCTTAGACTTGCGAACAAATTGTAACTAACACCTCAAAACACATTTTTAAACAAAAAAAATTTGAACCATGGCTGAAACAAAACCGACTGCACCATCAAGAAGCATTACTTCAGTTCAACCAAGAAAATCAAGTAATGCCATTTCAATGATTGCACCTATTGCTTGTATTCTTCTGGGTTATATTATCTGGAGATATTTATTAGGTAGTGCATCAAATTTTACAACTCCTGATCCTGATGCGAGTCATTGGTTTTGGCCTAACCACAAAGGTCCAAAAGGAAGCCTGACCAAAATGTATGAAGGTGGAATTGTTGTACCGGTTCTTATCGGTTGCTTCCTTATTGTAATCACATTTGTAATTGAAAGGTTGTTAACCATTAGCCGCGCAAAAGGAAATGGAAGTATTGAAGAATTTATAAGAAGAGTTCAGTTCAACTTATCAAACAAAGAAATTGATAAAGCAATTGCTGAGTGTGACAAGCAAAAAGGTTCTGTGGGTAATGTAATGAAAGCTGGTTTGCGTAAATACAAGGAAATGATAAGTAACGGTGAATTAGATACCGAACAAAAGGTATTAAATATTCAAAAGGAAGTAGAAGAAGCCACTGCCCTCGAATTGCCAATGCTGGAGAAGAACCTGGTATTCCTTTCAACAATTGCTTCTGTAGCAACATTGTTGGGATTATTGGGTACTGTGTTGGGAATGATCAAATCCTTCTCTGCATTAGGTGAGGAAGGTGGAGCAAATGCTGCGAGTGAACTTTCAAAAGGTATCTCCGAG
>JANPPB010000233.1:0-9029 GCA_031428295.1 Segetibacter sp.
TACGGGGAGAAGATGGCAGTACATTGGCTGGATGTTGCCCGTTATTCAGACTCCTATGGTTACCAGGACGATAACATAAGAACTCAATGGCCCTGGCGGGATTGGGTGATACACGCCTTCAATCAAAATCTTTCTTACGACCAGTTTCTAACGTGGCAGATTGCAGGGGATATGTTGCCAAATGCAACCAAAGAACAAATACTTGCTACCGCTTTTTTCAGAAATCATAAATACACCGAAGAGGGCGGAGTAGTACCTGAAGAATACCGTATTGAATATATACTGGATAAAACAAAAACATACAGTAAAGGTATTATGGGTATAACTGTTGAGTGTGCCCAATGTCACGACCATAAGTATGACCCCTTTAGCCAAAAAGATTTTTACAGTTTGTTTGCCTTTTTCAACAATACAAAAGAAGTGGGCTATGAAGGGGATGTATCTACATCAAAGCCGGCTAAAAATCCCCTGCTCAATATTTCGGATAACGATATTCATCACATACTTACTTACATCAATAAGAAAGATACCGGAAACCTGACCGTATCTGTAATGGGTGAAAGAGATACGTTGCGAAAAACATTTGTACTTGACAGAGGCGCCTATGATAAGCCAACTGTTGAAGTAATGCCAAAGGCAATGCCGGCAGTAATGCCATTCGATACTATGAAACTGCAGCGCAACCGCCTGGGCCTTGCCTTATGGACAACTAATAAAAATAATCCGTTAACCGCAAGGGTTTTTGTAAACCAGATGTGGCAGGAGCTATTTGGACGGGGAATTGTAAAAACGACCGGCGACTTTGGTATGCAGGGCGAACTTCCTTCTCATCCTGAATTGCTCGACTGGCTGGCGGTTGACTTTATGGAGCAGGGCTGGGATATTAAGCGGCTAATTAAAAAGATTATAATGTCTGCTGCTTACAGGCAATCGTCAAAAGTTTCGCCTGAAAAGTTGAAAGAAGATCCTGAAAATATATTGTTGTCAAGAGGTCCGCGATACCGGCTTCCGGCTGAGTTTGTTCGCGATGTGGTGCTTTCGAGTAGTGGCTTACTAAATAATACAATAGGTGGTCCAAGTGTGAAGCCATACCAGCCAAAAGGATTATGGGAAAGCGCTACTTCAGGCCGCGGCGTACTGGCAAAATATGAGCAGGACCATGGTGAGGATTTATACCGGAGAGGCATGTACACTTTTATAAAGCTTACGGTGCCGCCACCTTCTATGATGATTTTCGATGCCAGCAACAGGGACCAGTGCGAGGTTAAAAGATCGAAGACCAATACTCCGTTGCAGGCCCTCATTATGCTGAATGATCCTGCTGTTTTAGAGGCTTCAAGAGTGTTGTCGCAAAATTTGTTAGCAAAATCGGATAATGCCAGGAATAATATCTACAAAGCATTTCGCCTCATAGTTTGCCGTAAACCATCGGATAAGGAAATGAAAATTCTCTCCAGCTATTATGATGATGAACTGCAGTTGTACCGGCAAAAAAAATTAGATGCTAAAATAACAATAACAGTAGGGGAATATCCCCTTAACCAAAAGGTGGATGCACAGAAAACCGCAGCTTTGATGAAGACGATTGTAACGATTTATAATATGGAGGAAACCATTACAAAAACGTAGAAGTATTGCTGTTTCCCGTCCGAATGTTTAGCCGGGCAGAAGTCGCCATTTGTATTAAATAAGAGGAATCGGCAGTTTTATTTCATCTCCCCTTCATGAGATTGGGGGCAATTATCTTGTATGAACAATGAATTTATAGAACACAGGCTAAATATGAACAGGCGCCGTTTTTTATCAAGACTTAGCCTTGGTATAGGAAGCGTTGCCTTAGGGTCATTGCTTATTCCAGACTTGTTTAACAGCAAAGGCGAAGAAGCCATCATTTCAGGTTTACCGGATTTTGCTCCCAAGGCAAAGCGGATTATTTATTTGTTCCAAAATGGAGCGCCCTCACAACTCGACTTATTCGACTATAAGCCTTTGCTTCAAACAATGCATGGGCAGGACTTGCCTGCCTCTATCCGTATGGGCCAACGGTTAACGGGAATGACAGCAGGCCAGAAAAAGTTTCCACTCGCCGGCACTGCATTTAATTTTGGTGAGTACGGCCAGGCAAGGGCAACTATAAGCGAACTGTTGCCTTATACAGCAAGCGTTGCAGATGATATATGTATAGTGAAAAGCATGTTTACTGAAGCCATCAATCATGACCCGGCTTTAACTTTTTTTCAGACCGGTGCCCAGGTTGGCAACAGGCCAAGCATGGGATCGTGGTTAAGCTATGGCTTAGGCAGCGAGAATAAAAATCTGCCTGCGTTTTGTGTTTTACTGAGCAAAGGAAAAGGTAACGGACAGGGTGTTTATTCAAAGTTGTGGTCTAATGGCTTTTTGGATTCATTGCATCAGGGGGTTCAGTTCAGCAGCGGAGAAAATCCGGTATTGTACCTGAATAATCCGGAAGGTATGGATAAGGCTGACAGAAGAAGGATGCTTGATAAGCTTGCTGAGTTGAATGAAGAGAATTATGCAGCATTTGGTGATCCCGAGATCAATGCAAAAATTCAGCAGTACGAAATGGCTTACCGCATGCAAACAGCCGTGCCTGATATAACCGATATGAGCAAGGAGCCGGAGTCGATTATAAAAATGTATGGAGCTGATTGTTTAGTGCCCGGCACTTTTGCAGCCAATTGTTTATTAGCAAGAAAGCTAAGTGAGAACGGTGTCCGCTTTGTTCAGTTGTATCACCAGGGATGGGATGCGCATGACAATTTACCGGGACAGATAAAAGGACAGTGCAAAGATGTAGACCAGTCATCTGCAGCATTGATAACAGACTTAAAACAGCGTGGACTATTAGACGAAACATTGGTAATATGGGGTGGCGAGTTTGGCAGAACAAACTATTGCCAGGGCACCCTTACCAAAGACAATTACGGTCGCGACCATCATCCAAGATGCTTTAGTATCTGGATGGCAGGTGGAGGTGTAAAGCCTGGGTTTGTATATGGAGAAACAGATGAGTTTGGGTATAACATTGTAAAAAATCCTGTTCATGTGCATGACTTTCATGCAACCATTTTAAACCTGATGGGGCTTGATCATGAAAAAATGGTATTCAAACATTTAGGCCGCAGGTACCGCCTTACCGATGTTGCAGGCAAAGTAGTAAAAGACTTAATAGCTTAAAATAATTACAATGAAAAGAAGAACCTTCTTACATAATACAGGTTTGGTAACTGCTGGTTTGTTTTGCGCTCGGGCTATTTTAAAAGCCCAAAAAAATGATGATCTTATTTTGGGCCAGGGCAATAAACGATACAGCATTGATAAGGCATGGGGACAGTTGGACTTTGCAAAATATCCTGTAAAAGATTGCCACGAAATGGTGCAGGACAGTAAAGGCAGAATTATACTTCTTACCAATGAAGTAAAGAACAATATTATCATTTATGATAAAAAGGGAAAGCTTTTAACAACCTGGGGAAATGAATATCCCGGAGGCCACGGACTTACCTTATTTAATGAGAACGGGCATGAGGTGTTGTTCATTTGCGATAATAACAGGCACCAGGTAATTAAAACTGATTTGAAAGGGAAGGTTTTAATGACTTTGGATTACCCGAAAGAAACAGAACAATATTTAAAGCCGGAAGAATACATTCCAACTGAAACAGCGATTGCAGCCAATGGTGATATTTATGTTGCAGATGGTTATGGAAAAGATTTTATAATTCAGTACGATCATGCAGGAAAATATATAAGGCATTTTGGAGGCAGAGGGGCTAATGAGGAACATCTTTTAAATGCACATGGTATTTGTATTGATAAAAGAAATAAGAAAAACCCCACCCTTATTGTTACCTCCCGTCAGCAGAATGCCTTTAAGCACTATACAATGGAAGGAAAATATATAAACACCATTCCCTTGCCGGGAGCATGGGTTTGCAGGCCGGTAATTAATGGAGATTATTTATATGCTGCGGTTCTTAAGAGCAATGCTGAACCCAACAGGCCCTCCGGCTGGGTAACCGTTTTAGATAAACATTTTAAAATCGTGTCCAATTTGGGAGGTACTCCCGCAGTTTATGAAAACGGGAAGCCGGAAGAAATGCACCAGTCCGCTAATGTATTTCAATACCCACATGATGTATGCATAGACGATGAACAAAATATGTATGTTGCCCAATGGAATTCAGGCCATGTATATCCTTATAAACTAACCCCTGTTGTTTGAAATTTTAAAAATTTAGTAACTACTCAAGTCTCCGTATTTAGTAAAAAAATTAAACGCAGAGGGTGCTGAGAAAAAAAAACGCTGAGAAACACAGAGAAAAAGAATAGAAATGATGACCGAAAATGAAATTACAGAAGTCATCATTGGGTGTCATTAAAGTACATAAATCATTAGGGCCAGGATTGTTAGAATCAGCCTATGAAGAGTGCATGGATTATGAGTTGCGTAAACAATTTTGGAAATTGAAAGACAAAAGCCTTTGCCTTTAATATATGAGGAAGTGAAGTTAGATTGTGGTTACAGGTTAGATTTTATGGCAAACAAAAAAGTTATTATAGAAATTAAGTCTATTGAGGCATTGAATGATATTCATCTAGCCCAGATACTAACTTATTTGCGCCTTTCAGGATGTAAAGTAGGATTGCTTATCAACTTTAATGTACTGAAATTAACCAATGGCTTAAAAAGGGTTGTAAACAATTATTAACTCTGCGGTTCTCTGCGAAAATCTCTGGGAACTCTGCGGTTAAAAAAAAGACGTCAGTAGTAACAAAAATTAACAGCATACATGACCCATTGGAAGAACACTGTTTTTAATATAACCTTCGCACTTAATTGTTTACTTGCATTTTTACTGCTGTTTAGCGATAAGCTGGTTATTCCTGCATGGCTGCAGGTTGGCGGACGGCTGCACCCATTAATCCTGCACTTTCCCATTGTGATTATTGTACTGTTTGTTTTGTGGCTATTATTTGCACGATCTAACAGTCATTATGCTGCAATAGCTGAATACCTGTTATTGTTATCTGCCATTACAGCGGTTATTACAGCACTGTGTGGGTTATTGTTATCAAGAGAGCCAGGCTACGATCCGGATGCTTTACAAACACATAAATGGGCGGGTTCGGTTACTTCTTTTTTATTCCTGTCATGGTATTGGATGAGTACTGCAAAAAAATTTGGGAGATGGGTTAATATTTCAGCGTCTTTTATTATGTTACTAATTGTATCTATAGCCGGCGATTTAGGTGCTGATATTACACATGGAGAAAACTTTATTATGGCGCCGGTTACACCCGAAAAACAAAGGCCTGTCGTTTTATTTGAAGATGCCTTTGTGTATGCTAACCTGGTACAACCGGTGCTTGAAGCAAAATGCGTCTCGTGCCATAATAGTAAAAAGGCAAAGGGAGAGCTGGTTATGGAAACGGCTGATCTGTTATTAAAAGGTGGAAAAGATGGCAAGCTTTGGGACACTACGCAAGCCGATCTGGGTTTATTGATGCGCCGCATTCATTTACCCGAAGATGAAAAAGAGCACATGCCACCATCAGGCAAGCCGCAACTTTCTGATGAAGAAGTAATCATACTTCAGAAATGGATAAGTTCCGGTGCGGACATGGATAATAAAGTTACTGACCTTCCTCCGACTGACACGCTTCGTATTTTAGCCTACAAAAGATTGAAAGGGTCTGCTGAGGAAAAGTATGATTTTGCTGCTGCAGATCAAAGCAAAATAAAGAAGCTCAATAATACAAACCGTGTTATTTATCCCGTGGCATTAAACTCGCCGGCTCTTGTTGTTAACTTTTATAACAGCCCTTATTTCAACAGTAAACAATTAGACGAGCTTAAAGAGATAAAACAACAAATAGTTGAACTTAACCTGAGTAAAATGCCTGTAAAAGATGAAGATATAAAAACGATCAGTGGCTTTAGTAACCTGCGGATATTAAACCTAAATTATACAGCCATAACCGGAAATACGCTAAACGAATTAAAAAGATTGCCACTGCTTAAAAGTTTATCTCTTACAGGTACTTCTGTTTCTGAAAAACAATTAACTGTTTTACAAACCTTTCCAAAACTAAAATATGTGTATGCCTGGAATACAGGTATTACAAAAGCTTCACTTGCTAACATAAACAAACAAGGAAAATTACGATTTGAAACAGGATTTAATGGTGATGCGATCATAATGAAGCTTACCCCTCCCATTGTGCTGAATGATGAAGCGGTAATTACTAAAGATCCGGCTGAATTAAAGCATTACATCAAAGGCACAACTATCCGGTATACAATGGATGGCACTGATCCGGACAGCACTACTTCGCCTGTTTACAAAAATACCATTCCGCTGCAGAAAAGTTTCCTGTTAAAAGCAAGGGCAGTTAAGCCAGGCTGGTATAGCAGCGATTTAGTACAGCGTTATTTTTTTAAAAGTACCTATGTACCTGACAGTATAGAATTGCTAAAGCCTGCAGATGATAAATATAAAGCGAAAGGATGGCGGACTATTGCAGATCTTATTAAGAACGACCAGGGAAGGGGATCGGGCAAATGGCTCGGTTTCAGAAACAATAATTTTGAAGGACTTCTTTGGTTTCATCAAGGGGTGCAGGTAACCTCAGTAACCTTAAGTATGCTTCGCGATATTGGAAGTCGTATTTTTCCACCGGCAAATATTGAAGTTTGGGGAGGTACAGATAAAAACAAAATGAAGTTGTTAGGTGCTACTATTCCCAAGCAGCCCAAAAAAGGTGATCCGACCGAAAACTTTCCTGTAAGCTGCGAATTTGCGCCAGTCACTGTTAAGTATATTAAAGTGATAGCAAAACCGCTGGGGAAATTGCCTGAATGGCTGCTTGCTGACATTCAAAAAGCCGAAATTGAAAAAGCGAAAGTTGAAAAAGCCAGACTTCAAAAAGAGAAAACAGAACAGATAAAAAGTGAAAAAGTGAAAGTTGACAAAGCAAAAGCTGAAAAAATTAAAGCAGAAAAGGCCAAAGACAAAAAGCCATGGATATTTGTTGATGAGGTATTGATAAATTGATATACTGGCTAATGCACAACCTTTCTAATTACATATCATGAACCCCATGCCTGCACAACGATTAACTTTTTTATTATTGATTTGCGCACTTGTATGCAAGCCTGCAATTACTCAACCCATAACTAAAGTAGATGTTTGTATTTATGGCGGAACGTCTGCTGGAGTTATAGCCGCTTACACGGCTAAAAAGCTGGGTAAGTCTGTTTTGCTAATTGAGCCAGGCCGTCATTTGGGCGGACTTTCTTCCGGCGGGCTGGGCTTTACTGATATTGGAAACAAGTACGCCATCTCAGGACTGGCGCTGGATTTTTACCGGCGAATAGGCAAGCATTACGGCAAATTTGAACAATGGATTTTTGAACCACATGTTGCTGAAAATTTATTCAACCAATACATACAACGGGCAAAGGTTGAAGTGCTGTTATCGTACCGTTTAAAACAGGTAAATAAAACAGGCACATCGTTAAAATCCATAACGGTAGAAAATGCCGGTCAGCCACAAAACAAAACGGACAAGAGCATTGAAGCAACCGTTTTTATTGATTGCAGTTATGAAGGCGACCTGATGGCAAAAGCTGGCGTTTCTTATACCGTAGGCCGCGAAGCAAATGCACAATACAACGAAACTTATAATGGTGTACAGCTACGGGATAAGCACCAGTTTTTAGACGGTATTGACCCGTATAAAATGAAAGGAAAACCTGAGAGTGGTTTGCTGTGGGGTATCAGTTCAGCCGCTTTAGCTGCACAAGGCAGTGGCGATACAAAAGTGCAGACCTATAATTTTAGAATTTGCCTTACAAGTGATAAAGCAAATCAGATACCTATAACAAAACCCGAAGATTATGATGCTTCACGGTACGAATTATTATTGCGGGTGTTAGAGAAAGAACCCAACAGGCCTTTCAACATGATTATGAAACCCGACTTTATGCCCAACCAAAAAACTGACATCAATAACAATGGTCCGTTTTCTACCGATATGATTGGCGTTAACTACGATTACCCCGAAAGCGATTATGCAAAACGGGCAGTAATACAAAATGCCCATGAGTTGTATAACAAAGGGCTGCTGTATTTTATTGGGCACGATGAAAGAATACCTGCTCACCTCCGCAACGAAATGTTACGCTGGGGTTACCCAAAAGATGAATACACCGACAATGGCAACTGGTCGCCACAAATGTATGTACGCGAAGCAAGGCGTATGGTTGGCGATTACATAATGACGCAGGCAAACTGCGAGGGAAAGGAAGTAGTAACCGATGCGGTGGGTATGGCTGCTTATACCATGGACTCTCACAACTGTCAGCGCATTGTTATTGAAAAAAATGGTGTAATGATGGTGAAGAATGAAGGCGACGTACAGGTAGGCGGCTTTCCACCTTATCCAATCTCTTATCGCTCCTTATTACCCAAAAAAGAACAATGCACCAACCTGCTGGTGCCGGTATGTTTATCGGCTACGCATATAGCTTACGGTTCTATACGTATGGAACCTGTTTTTATGGTGATGGGGCAGTCGGCAGCGGTTGCTGCAGTGCTGGCTATTGATAAAAAAACTTCGGTGCAACAGGTAGATGTAAAACAACTACAACAGATACTAAAAACAAACCCTTTGGCCGATGGAAGTGAGGGAGATATGATGATAGATAATGACAGTAGATTTAGTAAAGTAAATGGGGACTGGAAAAGAGAAACTCGGGGTGCGTATGGACCTTCCATGTTTACTGATGACAGCAAAGGGAAGCCCTATAAATCTGTACAGTTTATGCCTTCGATTACCAAGCCGGGCAAATATCATGTGTACGTTTACTTGCCAAAAGTTGCGAATGCATCTTCAAAAACTGCTGTAACAATATTTGATGGAAGTAGCAAAACAGAACGCTTTATTGAAACTGCAACCCTAAAAGTGGAAGGGCAAACCTCAGGCGAATGGATTGATTTGGG
>JANPPB010000234.1:0-2661 GCA_031428295.1 Segetibacter sp.
GTACAACATATTACCTCTTACAAATCCTTTCCATTCGTTAATCAGGTACTCCATTCTGCCCAGTACACTATTTTCGGGCTGAAGCGTAGTTATTCTTTGATTGATTACCTGTAACTGACGGTAGGTAACATTGGCCCTAAATTGGTGCTTGCTATTGCCTAATAATTCTGTAGATAAATTTATGTTATGGCTACGGTCGGTAGTTTCCAGATTTTTACCAACAGGTATCTGATTGGCTCTTGTAAAATAACTTAGCCCCCAACGATTGTCTTTGGCCTGGTTAGATTTGAAATAAGTTGTAATGGTCGTAAAAGCAAAGCTTAAAGGGCTAAGTACATCTGTAAACTTGTTACGTAATTCATTGTGTTCAACAACGTAGCTTGCTCCTGCAGTGTAATATCTAAGCTTTGTAAATACTTTGCTTACATCAACAACAGGCCTTAAAAAAAATCCTTTATTTATTGCAGAACGAATATTGGTAAGATTGAAGATATTGTTGAATTGCCACCCGCCAACTTTTTGTTGCTGAACCAAAGAAAGTCGCAGACCGGTATAATCATCCTCGCTAACATAACCAGTAAATTGATATTGAATAGAGTTACCGGTTGTATCCATCATCCTGATGTTTAGAGAAGGCAAATGTTCTGTAGCAGGAGCGGGTTGAAAATCGAGGCCCCAATCGCGGTAAAATTCAACGGAACGCAAACGTTCAAGCGGTTTAAATTTTTTATCAACCATTTCGTAACCAGCCGTAGTATTCAGTAATAAAGACTTACCTCGTTTTGAATGCCAACCACTGCTGTTGGTAAAGGCAATTTTTGTTGCCAGTCCCTGGTCATTCGTTTTATCCTTACCCGAAAATGTATTTACATCATACTTGCTCAAGGCTACATCGGCCTTCAGTTGATTTTTGGCGGACAACTCATAGACAGCCGCTAAAGCAAACAATTGTTGTTGCTTGGGCGTAACGAGGTATGTGGCGGGCTCAAAATTTCCCTGAGGTAACCCATTAAATGGGGCTATCCATCTAAAAACCTTACCATTGGCAGCATTAAAATCAGGCACATAATTACCGCGGCCAAAACCTACTTCAACAAAGCCAAGGCTATACTTTGCCAGGTTCTTATCAGTGGAAAAAACATAAATCGAATCAGTGATTCCCCCGTTATAAATCGTATCAATTCTGGCGTATAAAATCTTTCCAACTTCAAAAGTATCCAGCGAAGCGGAGGGATAAAATGCACGATTGATACTATCTCCAATGTTACTTAAAAATTGGCGCTGCCTGATATCAAGTGTTTGGTTGATGGGAGAATTTTTTGCATCTGAATTACTATAAGCCGAAATATTGAGCGTAAGCTTTTTATTAATGATCGTTTCGTTGTTAGCATACAACAATGAGTTGAGATAATTACGATCAGCGTATTCAAATTCAACTTGTATCCTTGCATCTTTGGTAATCATTTTCCGCGGAGTAAAAGCTATTTCTGCAGTGTTATAATTAATCACATAATCCTGGTCTTCGCCGCGTTGTAATAATTGGCCATCAATAAAAACCCGCTCTGTTCCGGCAAGTACAATAAAGAAAAATTCGTTGTTGGCCCCCTGTAACCTGTAAGGCCCCTGGTTGCCTTCCTGCCCCTGAAAAATGTTACGGGTAAACTTTCCTTTTGCAATAGCCCCACTCACCAAAGTTTTGTTTACAACTTGCTTACCCGGTTTGGTTTGCGTGCTATACGAGATGCCCTGTACCCTTTTGTAAAAATTAAGAAAGTAAGAGTTGTTTTGGCGAATATCTATATCTCCCATGTTAGCCTCCCACCCATTTTTTTTAAACTGAAGCCAAACGCGATCAAACTCGTTTAGTTGTTGTGTGGTACCATCGGGTTGAAGGGGAATATTGTTATCTGTTATGGCTGCGGCCACTTCTATACTGTCGCCGATAAGACCACTGAGCTGCAGGTTAAATTGCGAGTTTACCACAACATCCTGGTTGTTGCCAAAACTAAGGGCACGCCCAAAACTTCCATTATAATTCATGGTACCAAAATCAAACAGATTGCCTCCATTTGCCTGGCGCCTGTTGCGGTTAAAAACAAAAGGTTCAGCTTTAAAGTTGTTCATTACACTATCGTACGAATACCTTTTTACAACAGCATTCAGTTTGTAACTAAAAACCCGGTATATCACATCAACAGAGTCGAAGGCAGGATTTTTCTTCCATTTCAATTGGGCATTCACAACATCCAACTCGTAAAAACTGGTATCCAGTTGTTTTATAAAAAAAGTTTGGGGTACAATGCTAAGACTGTCAACAACCAGGCTGCTTGCAGTGGCTATTTTTTTTGTGCGGAGGTTTGAATAATTATAAGGCTGGGCCTGGAGTTTTGCCCCCATTAATATCAAAAAAATTAATACCGCTATATATCTGAATGCAATCAACAGAAAGGACTTCGTAAAGTAAATTTAATGCATAAAGTAGCGGTGTTTTTTTTTGACGATACGTCAAGGACATAAGGCAGGTAAGATAAGCTGCTTTTGCAAAACAGCCCGATAGAAATTCGTAGAGACTGAATGTAGATCCTCATCTACCATTTAACCAAACTGGCCTCAAAGAGTTTTAGTTAAAAGAAAACATAAAAAATAAGCTCAGGCAACAGA
>JANPPB010000235.1:0-4886 GCA_031428295.1 Segetibacter sp.
GTCAAGCAACAGTCGCATATAATTGAGCTACATTTTTAGAAGTTAAAAGTTTGTTTGCTGTGTCTAACAATGCAATTGCCTGCTCTTTAGAAACTGTGGGGAAGTCATTCAAAAATTCATTAAGTGATACCCCGGCTTCTAAGTGGTCAAATAAACTTTCAACGGGAACCCGTGTTCCTTTAAAAACAGGCTGTCCACCCAAAATCTCATTATCAATAGTTATGATTTCACTAATATCCATAAAGTAAATTTAAACCAATTGTTAGAGAAATTTATGTCCTTAGTAAGTCGCATCCAGCATCCCCTTTATTTAAAATTGTTGAATCAAACTAATTCATCTTTGGCCGCCAAAGAGATTGTAGCAGCTGAAAGCTGCCTGGCAGTTTTATTAATATCACTCGTTACATTAAATATAAAATTGAACTGGTCTACTATTGACTTTACCCTTACCAGTTGTTTCCGTGTTTCACTCTCCGCTAAACCTTGTGATAATTCTATTTGCCGCTTTTGCAACAGGGCATTGGCATGATCGTTCACGCTTTGCAATGCTTCTTTAATTTGCTTAATATCTTCTGTTACCTGTACTCCTTCAAGCATTGCCTTGGCATTTTTCAGGTACTCAATTAAATAGTTGATCAGCGATAAAAATTCGGATGCTAATTCAGTGCTGTCCATTCGTTGAATAAACTGTGATAGCGTGGCTATGTACGACATTAGCATGTGGCACAACACAACAAAGTGGTGGATCTCCTCCATATTATGTTGCATTCGCTTAGGCTCCGACACCATGCGATTAAAAGCATCGGATAGATTTGCCAGTGCCACAAGGGCATCCTTTCTGGCTACTTTATGCTTTTGTTGTTCCACTGACGGTACGCCATTAAAAAAACAGGTGATTGAGTGCAGGTAATTGATGGCTTCTTTTAACATGGCAATCATAACCGGCTTTATCTTCTCGCGTTCCCAGGCAGGAAAAAGAAACAGACTGGCGCCAAATGCTATTGCCGAACCTATGGCTGTATCAATCAACCGGTCCATTAACACCGTCTTAAATGTTGCTGGATTGAGCAAATGAAAAAAGATGATGATATAGGGTGTCATCAACAATACACTTGTAAAATAATGCTTGCGAATAAACACATAGGTGCCTATCATTAAAACAATCATCACCAACAGCAATGCAGTTTTATCCTGTATAAAATAAATAAACGGAATACCAATGGCAATGCCCAATACCGTACCCAATAACCGATCGATGTTACGGCTTTTGGTAAGGCTGTAAGCGGGTTTTAATATTACCACAATGGTTAGCAATATCCAGTAACTATGCCCCAGGGGAAAGAATAAAGAACCTGCATAACCGGTAATTACTGCAATGCTAACACGTAAGGAATGCCGGAAGGTATCGGACCGTAAAGACAGGTTATCCAGCAACATCTCAGGTGTAATATCCTGGTGCGAAATATACTTTCCGTAATCAACTGCCGGCAATTGTTTTTTGGTAAGCGACCTATCGTAAGTGGTGTAGAGATGTAGGGTTTTTACCCTTGCGTATATATCTTGTATGTTCTCCAAAATTCTTCTGAGATTAAGGAAGCCCTCTATGTTTTCTGGCTTCATAAAGGTGGAACGAAGCGAATCAAGTTTGTCCCCGGTTTGCTTAATTTGTTCAGATATAGTTTCTGTGATTACCGAAGGCGAACCACTTTTAACAGCAATACCTATTTCATCAATTTCATCTGCCAGCATAAGTGCAAGCGATTGGTAATCTTCCAAAATACCGGTCTCATCAAAGTATTTATGGAGGGTTTCATAGTATTGATAGGATGTCATGATACGCTCAAACATATCAGCAATATCCATGTAGATCATCACCAGTATTCTGCCGGTAGTGGTAGTAGACTGAACAATGACCGGGGTTTTAAAAAGCAACTCACTCAACATGGTTTGCTTCTCCTGTACAATTGCCTGTTGTTGTAACAAGCGTTTGTAGTTGGCTTCGTAATCAATATCCTCCCTATAAAAGTTTGCCCGTAGCCTTAAATATGCAGCTATACTTTCAATGCTTTCACCCAAAGCCTGTTGCGCAAGTTTATACGGCCTGAAGTTGTATATCAAACTGGTATAACACATGTACCACAAGCCACCCGAGGCAATGTATAAGGCATGTATAATAACCTGCCAACCCTGCTGGTGCTGGTCAATATCAAGCACCATAATCAGTAGGGCCGCAATACCCACCGCCCCGGCACGGGCACCATAGATAGCCATCATTGAAAAGAAAAAACAACAGAAGAAAATTACCACGCCTAACAGCAAAGGAGAACCAACCGTAAAGCCTACCAAAATACTTACTATAAAAATGGAAATGATACAGGCGATCATACCATTGCGGCGATGCAGAATTGGTCCCGGGCTGTCGGTGATGCTCACACACATGGCACCCAAAGAAATTACGATGCCGGTTGTGAGCATTCCAAAATAGCTCATTAAAAAAGCGGGTATTAAAATACCGGCGGTAACCCTTACTCCCTCATAAAGGTATTGGCTGTTTACAAAGCTTTTATAGGTGCGTACATACTTCATCAGGGTTCTGCTGGCGCAGGATTGTAGGGTGCAACTTCCTTGTTATAATATTTGCATGCCGGCCTTAATCCACAAATAGAACACTTTGGTTTACGGGCAACACAAATATATCTTCCATGCAAAATCAACCAATGATGGCTAATGTATATGAGGTCTTTGGGTAAATGTTTTATTAGTTGAATTTCGGTTGCCAGGGGAGTTTTTGCATTTGTAGTAAGACCCAACCGTGCACTTACCCTAAACACGTGGGTATCCACTGCCATGTTGGGCTGGTTGTCAATTACCGAAGTAATAACATTTGCAGTTTTTCTGCCTACACCCGGCAGTTGAACCAGTTGCTCTACGGTTAAAGGTATTTTACCGTTAAAATTTTCAACAACCATTTTTGCCATACCCAATAAGTGCCGCGACTTATTACCGGGGTAAGAAATACTTTTAATCAGGTTGAACACTTCGTCGTAAACAGCCTCAGAAAGCAACTCAACCGTGGGAAATTTTTCGAAAATTGCAGGCGTGGTCATGTTAACCCTTTTGTCGGTACACTGTGCAGAAAGAATTACGGCAACCAGCAATTCGTATGGATTATCGTAGAGCAACTCGGTTTCGGCCGAAGGGGCATGCAGCAAAAAGTAGTCAATAAAAAACCGGTACCTTTCTTTCTTAGTCATACTAAGATCGAAGATACCGGTAAATAAATTTTTAAGAATACGTAAACTAAGGATGCTCAACCGGCGAATGAACGCCTGCATAACTGAGAATGGCTTTAATAGATTCGGGCCTTGGGCTTTCAATCATTTTATCCAACGCCAGCATAGAATTTTTCAAAACATCATACTTTTCCTTCAAATCCCAGTCATTTTCCAATGCTACCTTAATGTTTTCGCTTTCCTCCTCCGAAGTTTCCTGGTACAAATAGAGCAAAAGGTCCTCTGTTGTGTAATTAAGCATAAAAAAGAAAGTTTAATTCAATTGATGTGTCCGTAAATATTAAACGAACATTAAAATGGATTATTGTGGGGGCTTTCTTAATTTCTTACAACAGTACTGTCGGTAACAATAAAAACGTCTTCGTTGGCTCTTTTCAGGTAAAATTTCTCCCTGGCAAATTTTTCAATCACCCTGGTGTCGCGTTCAAGATCTGTAAGTTCCTGGCGGGTATTTTGTATTTCATTCTCGTAGTAAGCCTTGCTGGTTTCCAGCTTTTGCAGTTCCTTCTTTCTATCCCATTGGGTAACCAGGTCGTTTCTGTCAAAAAATAAAATCCATACAAGAAAAATAGCTACGGCTAGCAGGTATTTATTTGTAAAAACTTTATAAAAGACTGTTAAACGTTTCATGAGATATTTTAAAAGCGTAAGCCATATAAATTTACGGCTTACGCTTTATCATTATTTACTTTTCGAGAAAACCTTTTTTCCGTTCGGATAGATGGCATTTTCGCCAAGCATTTCCTCTATACGGATCAATTGGTTGTATTTGGCCATACGGTCGCTGCGGCTGGCGCTACCAGTTTTAATCTGGCCACAATTTAATGCTACAGCAAGGTCAGCTATCGTTGTGTCTTCAGTTTCGCCGCTGCGGTGGCTCATAATGGTGGTAAAACCATTTGCCTGTGCCAATTGAACCGCATTAATGGTTTCAGTAAGAGTACCAATCTGGTTCACTTTAATCAAAATGCTGTTAGCTATTCCTTCGTCTATACCTCTTTGTAATATTTTGGTGTTGGTAACAAAAAGATCGTCACCCACCAACTGGCACTTGTGACCCAATGCATCGGTTAATTTTTTCCAACCTTCCCAATCTTCTTCGGCCATACCATCTTCAATACTTACAATTGGGTATTTGGCGGCCCACTCAACCCAATAAGCTACCATCTCATCAACACTTAATTTTTTGCCATCACTTTTATGAAAATGGTACACCTTTTCGTCGGCCTTCCACATTTCGGACGAAGCCGCATCCAGTGCAATACCAATTTGCTCACCTGGCTTGTAACCTGCGGCCTCAATGGCCATCAGCACCGTTTCAATAGCCTCTTCGTTGCTTTGAATATTGGGTGCAAAACCACCTTCATCACCAACATTGGTGCTATATCCTTTCTTTTTAAGAACAGTTTTTAAGTGATGAAATATTTCAACACCCCAACGCAAGCCTTCGCTAAAGCTGGTTGCTCCCAGTGGAACAATCATAAACTCCTGGTAATCTATTTTATTATCGGCATGTGCACCACCGTTTAAAATATTCATTAACGGCATAGGAAGCACGTTGCTGTTAACTCCACCCAAATACCTAAACAGGGG
>JANPPB010000236.1:0-2043 GCA_031428295.1 Segetibacter sp.
CTCAAACCTTCCTCTCCCGGCACAAGCATAGGCTTTCCATTCATAATACTCAAAGCATCATCATCCATTTGTTTGGCTTGCTGCCACGGAACCTGATAGCCATAATTTATTTGGCCCAGGGGACTACCACCTTTTGCCCCGGTGTAGGCCTGATAGGGTGATAATTTGATGATCCCTTTTTCGCAATTGATGTCAAGCATGTTGATATTTTCACCAAAGCTGGTTTTAATATTTGCCATAACCCCATTGTTAAATTCAAGAGTAGCTATGGTAGTTTCATCCAGGCCATTTTTATAGATTTCCGGGCGGGTAGTAGAAGTTGTTGCCGTAACTATTGATAGAGGTTCCATACCTGTGCCTAACCTTGCCCCTTGTATTGCGTATACACCCATATCGTACAACACTCCTCCACCCATTGCTTTAATTTGTTTCCAATGGTTAGTTCTGCCTTCAACATAGCCAGCCTCGCACCTTACCTGTTTTACATTACCTAATAATTTGTTGTTAACTATTCGCCTGTACTCCTGTGTATTGGGCTCGTGCTGCAATCTGTAACCAATAGCCAGGCTTTTTTTATTCTTGTTACAGGCGTCAATCATATCCTGGCACTCTTGCTCAGTAATGGCCATTGGTTTTTCGCACCAAACGTGCTTACCTGCATTGGCTGCTTTTATCACATATTCTTTGTGCATCGAGGGTGGCAATACTATGTACACCACATCAATGTCATCGTTATTAGCAAGCTGGTTAAAGTTCTGGTAGTTGTAAATATTTTTATCTGGCAGGTTATACTTTTTCTTCCATGTTTCTGCTTTTGATGGGGTGCCCGTTACAATGCCTGCCAGGTAACAATTTTTTGTTTGTTGCAGTGCTGGTGCCAGTAAGTCGGTACTATAATAACCAAGGCCTACAAGTGCTACTCCCAGCTTTTCTTTTTTATAATTCTTGTTGGCGCATGCCAAAAATGGAGATAGAAAAAGTGAACTGCTACCAATTGCCATTGCTTTGGCAAAAGTTCTTCTCGAATGCAGGTTACATGTTTCCGCTATGGTTAGGGCGCTTTTTTCAGCAGGTTCATTTGTCGTTTTCATGGTAGGATAGTTAATAAATTTTAGTTGTGCAATCGGTTAGATGTTTAGATGAAAAAGTTAATCAAAAAACTGGAACAAAGTCAGGGGCTTAAAAGGTTGTTTGCTATAAGTTGAATTTATTTTACAACTCTGTGGTTATTAATGCTAATCAAGGGTTGAGATTTTTTATCGTTTGTAACCTTAGTAGAAAAGCAATTCTCCCGGTGGTCTACCTTATTACCTTATTGCAACAGGAATAAGGTAATAAGGTGTATTATCAGGCTTCATTTATTCTACTAAGGTTTCTTTCCCATATGCATTAAGAGTATCATGGGTAATTATTACTCAAATCTAGATTGGGATTATTAAACGCATTGTAAGAGCAGGCTGCCTAAAGCTTTAGTTTCAGAACCCCTGATCCTGTAAAAAAATGATTTTTATTAGCAGTCTAAAAAGTTGATTAATGTACTTCAGTACACGAGTGCGACGCAACAATGCTAAATAGAAATTCTGTTGTTTGGCTCCCCAAAAAAAATAAAAAGCAGGCACTCCAATCTGATAGAAGTCAAGAGTTCAGAGTTTACATTCAGCTTTAAGCAACCAGGTTTTAGAACTGTTTGTTTTATCTGAATTGAATTGCCTTTACCGGCTGGATGCTTCGTACTATAAGTGTAGGTATGATGAGGCTTAAAAAGCATACAACAATTGTTGCAAGGCATATAGCCAGCACCTGCCACCAAATGATAAATACGGGTGCTTCCGATACATAATAAGCCGTTTCATCTAACTTAATAAAACCGGTTTGTTGTTGAAGCAAACACAGGCCAACACCAATAAGTAACCCACTACCCACGCCAATTAGCGTAATGTACGATGCATGGTATAAAAACACCTTTTGAATGGTCCAGTTGCTACAGCCAATTGCTTTTAAAATACCAACCATGCGTGTTCTTTCCAATACCAATATCAGCAG
>JANPPB010000237.1:0-2265 GCA_031428295.1 Segetibacter sp.
AAGGGCCTGGTTTCGCAGTTATCCGCACCGGCAGGCAGATGCATTGGTGTATAGCAAAAATGGTTTTATCTGGAACAACGCATTGGATCATGGAAAAAAAGTAAGGGTGTACGGAGAGGCTTGTACCACGCAATACGACCGCACATTAAATTGGACGAGCCTGTACAAAAAGTATGTAGACAAAGAGCCTGTGGCGCTTAAAAACACCAGCACCATTGCACGGTTACGCCCCATTATTTCTCCTACATATCCTGACTGCGATAACATGGTATTTTCTGACCAGTTGCGGGCAGATATTTTCATTAATGAGTTTAAGAAATTTGAAGCAATGCCGGGTGATGAATTGCCGCATTTAATGATACTTTCCCTACCTAACGATCATACGGCAGGTACGTCGCCAAACTTTCCTACGCCAAGGGCAATGGTTGCTGATAACGACCTTGCAGTTGGCCGCATTATCGAGGCAATCAGCAATAGTCGCTTTTGGGATTCTACGGTGGTTTTTATTACGCAGGATGATTCGCAAAGCGGTTGGGATCATGTATCGTCTTACCGCACAACGGGCCTGGTTATCAGTCCGTATTCCAATCTTAATAAAACCATTCGCACCAATTACAACCAAACGTCTATGGTGCGTACCATAGAGCAAATTTTAGGCATTCCTCCCATGAATATTATTGATGCAACTGCATTACCAATGTTTGATTGTTTTACCAACACAATTTCAAAGTTTACCTATAAGGCCATACCTAATAAAATTGCTTTAGATGAGATGAACAAACCATTGAGTAGTTTAAAAGGTAAAGCGCTTTACTATGCGAAACTCTCAGCCAACGAAGTCTATAACGAAGTAGATGGAGGTGAGGATGATACTATGAACAGGATACTTTGGTTTAATGCAAGGGGAGTTACAAAATACCCGGTTCCCGTAACTAAAAAATAGATTCTTAAACAATCATACATCAGATACTTATGATTTTTATTGACCTTAAAAAGAGTCTGATCATACTTTTATGTTGTTGTTTTATCAACAATGTAAGATCGCAGCAAAAAATATATTCTGTAGGCAATGCACATTCACACAACGATTATAAGCAACCTCATGCTTTTACAACTGCCTACGATGCAGGTTTTGGGTCTATTGAAGCAGATATTTTTTTGAGAAACGGCCGGTTGTTGGTAGCCCACGATACCCTGGAAATTTTACCTGGTAATACAATTCAAAAATTATATTTCGATCCCTTGTTAGCTAAAGTAAAAGCAAATAATGGGCAGGTATACCAGGAGGCTTCCAGGCAGTTGATTTTACTGATTGATGTAAAAGAGGAAGCAGGACCAACCCTCAAAAAATTAGTTGAGATATTAAGTGATTATACAACACTGGTAGATTGCGCTTCATTAAAACTGGTAATTACGGGTAATCAACCTGCTGAAGCACTGCTAACATCGTATCCTGCCTACTTATATTTTGATGGAAATTTAAAGAAGACGTACTCAAACGATGCTTTGAAAAAAATTGCTTTATTCAGCGATAATTTTAAAAATTACTCTAAATGGAATGGCATTGGTTTGCTTGCAAAAACCGACCAGCTAAAACTTGATAGTGCGATTAATAAAGCACATGCATTAAACAAGCCTATACGTTTTTGGGGTGGACCTGATGTATCTCCGGCATGGCTGCAGTTGATGCAAATGGATGTTGACTACATCAACACAGATTCTATAAATAGTTTAGCCCTCTTTATAGAAAAACTTTCAGGTACAGGTCGCAATCGCCAGTCGGGTATACTTGATGATGTAATCGTTACCACCCAGCGCACTGCCCGGCTTAATTTACTGGTTCCATATAGTACACATGCGGTCACTCAATCCTATTTAAAAGATTACCAGCCCCGAACCACACCGGAGGCTTTAATGGGTGTAAATGGTGTATTTGTTCAAAAAACAAATCATGGTGGCGGCTCCCCTTTTATAAGAGGACTTACGGGTAACCAAACTTTAATTTTAATAGATGGTATCAGGCTAAATAATGCCACATACCGGTATGGCCCTAATCAATACCTGAATACGATTGATCCGTACACCGTTAGTAAAATTGAAGTAGCAAAAGGCACCGGCTCGGTTCAATATGGATCGGATGCTATAGGTGGCGTACTACAGGTTTTTACTAAAGATCCGCAATTTGCTTTGGATACATCTCTATGGTCGGGCAGTGCAACTGCTAAGTACATGACAGGAGATATGGAAAAGACCCTGAGAGCAGAA
>JANPPB010000238.1:0-2705 GCA_031428295.1 Segetibacter sp.
AGCAATATTATAAAGTCGCATTGCTCCTGTTCTTTCAGCACATTTACATAGTATGCCAAATTCTCTTCGGGGAAAGTATAGATAATTCCTTTGCTGTATGCAGGCGATTGACGAAGCGGTACCAAAGGGTCGGTATAACTAACAAAGCCAATTTTTATACCTGCTACATTCCACGTATAATAAGGCGGAAAAATCAATTCACCTTTTTTCCCGTCACCCAAATCATGGTACATGTTCGAACAAATTTTTGGTGCATTTAAGCCCCCCATCAACTTAAGCATGTTCTCTTTGTAATACACCACTTCCCAATTGCCGGGTATATAAAGATTGTAGTTAAGCGCATTCAAAATCGGCTGCAAGGCTTTACCCGTAGTCTTCACGCTTAGCTCACTTCCCTGAAACATATCACCTGTATCAATGATAAACGTGTTCTGGTTTTTCTTCCTTGCTATGTCAAAATATGTGGCAAGATTTGCATAGCCACCGGTTTTGCGAAACACAGATTTTCCATTCTCCCAAAACAGTTCATCATGCTGATGCAACTGGCAATGTACATCTGTGGTTTGCAATAAAGACACTATTTGTTGACCGTGTTTTATTGGGGTGGGTGTTTCAGCGTTATTTTTTTCTTCTTCTTTAGTTGTTGTAGAAAATGCTGAAAGAGGGTTCGCACTAATTCCCAGTCCTGCAAGTGTTGAGAACTTCAAAAAATTTCTTCTTGTATTTTGTTCAGGCATGGATAATATTATTTTGATTTTATTTTATTTGGATACCGGCTTTAATATTTCATAGCGTCATCGTTGCTGCCTGCCCCGTCAGTCTTTCGGAGTCGCAATCACTTCATCGGCAAATCAATTGGTAACAGTTTTTAAACCACAAAGACTCTAAGCGTCACAAAGGCTTTGTGTTACTTTGTGTTCTTCGTGTCTTGGTGGTTCATCTTGCTAAGGTTTTTTTCATTTCTTTTCTTTTTGCCACAATTGGTTTAAAGGGTCCGAGCTTGTGTTGTTCTTCACTAAAACCATCGGTGTAAGGACCAAACGGATGGTCTATTGGTTTGGCAGCGATGTTTGTCCAGTCTTTGGTCAAATCTCCTTTTGGATGAGGTTGTGTGTTTACAAAAGCTGCTACATCCCAGGCTTCTTCATCGGTTAAAACGGGGGCGTCATGTTTTGCCTGATTGAACGGCATATTATCTTTTACATATCCTGCAAAGCGAGATAAGCGAAACAATCCTGCACCGGTATTATAACTGTGTTCGCCCCAAAGAGGAGGATAGGTATAGCTTACCTCATTCAGTTGTTTTAAGCCTTCTCCGTTTTCAGCATGGCAGCTTTGGCACTTTTGATTATATACAATCTGCCCTTTTGCCGGGCTCGCTGCTCTATCTAAATAAACCAATTCGGTAATGCCTGCACCCTTTGGTTTCTCCCCTTTCTTTACATCCTGTCCAAGCCATTGTATGTAAGCCATAATAGATTTCATTTCATATCCTGTAGTATCTATTGCTTTGCCATTTAAGCTGCGCTCAAAACAATCATTCACCCGTTTAGGAATGTTCTCCATTGTACCGCTACGCTCTCTAAATTTTGGATATGTAGAAGCTACCGCTCCATAATTATTACCCCACGGTCTGGTGCCTGCATCCAAATGGCAGTTCTGGCAATTCATACCATTCGTAATTTGGAGTATAGAACCTTTAGGACCAAAATACCTTGACGTATTTGCAATTAAATCCTGTCCGTAAATAATCATTCTGCGGTGTTCGCCTGATGTTGTATTATCTAAATATAAGCTTGGCGCTATCCAGTAATCGGGTTGCTTTTCTTCAGATATTATTTGCGGCTGTTCTTCGTTTGAGGATGTCATCTCTCTAACAAGAACAATCGTAACTACCAGAAAAATCAGGTACAGTAACCAGTCATCTTTGAGATTTTTTTTCATTGGCAAAATCAGGATATATATAGTACTATATCGTTTGTAAAAGTTGGCTTTATTTATCGATTGTAAGGTGACTTTTGTCACAAAGCAGGTTAAGCGTATAACTAAAAATGCTTTTGTAATCGCATATTCATTATTTAAGTTTGAACAGTATCGAAAATATTACGCTGCAAACACTACTTTGAATGAAGCTTTAAAAAGAACTGTATTTATTTCGTTGTTAATACTTCACAACCTTCTTGCAGGCATCTTTTAGGACGAAAAAATCCTGTAACTAAAAAGATAGCTCCAAACAAAATAGCAGCCCATCCACCTTCTTTATAATATACAATACCAATACTTGTAAACATTGCACCAAATCCCCAACGGAGTAAACGGTGTAATATTATTGCCAGCTTTATATCTTTTGAATTTTTCATTAAAAATGCGCTTTCTTAATTGCCCGAATTTTCAACCTTCTTCTCCTTCGTAATGGAACCTACTATCAACGCGCCAAACAGAGCAAAGTAAATAGTACTATTTACCGGATTTGATGTAATGGCACAGGTGCCTGTTAAACATCCAACATATTTCCAGTAAAGAAAACCGCCTATAGCGCCTAAAGCTGCACCAATAAAATAGAACTTATTTGTTTGAAACCACTTCTTCATAATGTATGTCTTTTGTTTTATTGTTTGTAGTAGTACGGGTGTTTACTGCACAGCCACTGGCTCCGCAGCATCCAATATTGGCGACCGCCATTCCGGCAAATGCAACACCTAAAA
>JANPPB010000239.1:0-13748 GCA_031428295.1 Segetibacter sp.
TTAAGAGTCCGGTTACTTTTACGATCCATTTCCGGGCTTCCGTTTTTATCTCGTATTCTTCGCCGAGGTTAACCGTTTTTGATGCTTTAACAGCATTTCCGTTCCACCTTACTTTGCCTTTTTCACAAGCCTCGCTTGCCAATGCACGGGTTTTAAAAATGCGTATTGACCATAAATATTTATCGATGCGTAACTTTTCTTTGGCTGCTTCTTTCATTGATTTTATTCAATTTGTTTTCCTGCGGCGATAGGGCCCTAACTAAAATTATTTTTCATGCCATAATAACCGGTCGTAAAATTAAGAGGGATCAACATTTATAACGGCAGTATATTTTTGAGTGAAGGAATATGTTCCTCAAAATATACGGTAGTCTTGCAGACCGTATATTTTTCTTTAGCAAGTGGTAAATTTTGTTTGCATAAAAAAATTACCAAAACGCTGTTGCAACTCGTTATAAAGATGAAAGGAACGTCGCAAGAATTTTCCATCAACGATAAAATGCCGGTTAACAAAAAACCCGGAAAGTCTCCGGGTTAGATCCTAAAAATTTACAGTAGTCTTAAAGACTACTGTAAATTACTATTAACTATTATGCCTTCATTTCTGCAAAAAACTTATGGAAGTAAGGTATGGTTTCAATGCCTTTGTAAAAGTTGGCAAGGTCAAATTTCTCGTTGGGACTATGTAGATTATCGCTATCTAATCCAAAGCCCAGAAATACTGTTTTAAGGCCCAGCTCGCTCTCGAACAAAGCGGTGATTGGTATGCTGCCACCACCTCGCACCGGAATGGGCACCTTGCCAAACGTAGCTTCAATTGCTTTTGATGCCGCCTGGTATTCCTGGCTGTCGACAGGGGTTAGGTACGGGTCGCCACCATGATGTTCGCTTGCCTTTAAGGTAACATAAGCAGGTGCAATTTTCTCCAGGTGATCAATCAACAACTTTGTCATTTTTTCGCTGGTTTGATTGGGCACCAGGCGACAACTGATTTTTGCAAACGCCTTGGAAGGCAACACTGTTTTTGCACCTTCTCCGGTATATCCACCCCAAATGCCGTTAACCTCCAAAGTAGGACGGATGCCGGTGCGTTCGTTGGTAGTATAGCCTTCCTCGCCCCAAAGCTGTGTAACACCCAGGTCAGTCTTGTATTCCTCTTCGTTGTAGGGAGCTTTAGCCATTTCCGTTCTTTCTTCGGCGGTAGCTATTAAAACGTCGTCGTAAAACCCGGGGATGGTAATCTGGTTTTTATCGTTGTGAAGGCTGGCAATCATTTGCGCCAGGATGGTTATCGGGTTGGCTACGGCACCTCCATAAACGCCACTATGCAAGTCCCTGTTGGGGCCTGTAACTTCTACTTCAATGTAGGTTAAACCACGCACTCCCACATCAATGCTGGGGGTATCAAGGCTTAACATGGCCGTATCGCTTATGAGGATTACATCAGCCTTAAGTAAGTTCTTGTTTGCTTTTACAAAAGTTCCCAGGTTGTTACTGCCCACTTCCTCTTCGCCTTCAATTAAAAATTTTATGTTGGTTGGTAACGAGTTGGTTTGAACCATTGTTTCCAACGCTTTTATGTGCATGTAAAACTGGCCTTTATCGTCGCAGGCACCACGGGCAAATATTTTACCATCTTTTATCATTGGTTCAAAGGGGCCGCTGTGCCACAGGTTTAACGGATCGGGTGGTTGCACATCGTAATGGCCATAAACCAAAACAGTTGGTTTGGAAGGATCTATAATTTTTTCGCCATATACAATCGGGTGACCGGGCGTTTCAAAAAGCTCGGCTTTATCTGCTCCGGCCTGCAACAATCTCTCCTGCACTTTTTTGGCGCATGCAATCATATCAGGTTTATGTTCGCTGCGGGCACTTACGCTTGGTATCCGTAATAACTCTAATAATTCGTCTAAAAAACGGTCTTTATTTTTGGCTTGAAAATCGTTCCACTCCTGCATGGTATCATGTTTTTATTGAAAAATAAATATGGCTGCGAATATAACTAGTATTCAGTAGGTGTTTGTGAGATGATGGACTAAAAACCATGGGCATACACTTTGGATAAACAATATTTTTTTATGTTGCGCTTAGGGGTGACATTTATTTTAAAAAGCCTTGAATAACCAACAGGCTACATTCGTTTAATATCATTTATCCAATTTTTACATATAAACCATCGTCATGCATTTTAAATTTTTCACATCCGCATTGCCTTCCATAGTGGGATTGATGCTGGCCGCAGGTTGTAGCAAAAGCACCTCAACACCTGATAGAATTGCTACCGTAAATTTCAGTCCTTTAACCGCTAACAGCACCTGGACGTATCAAAATACACCCGGATCAAGTTTTACTATTACAGCAACAAACAGAGACACGGTAGCAAATGGTAAAACGTATCGGGTACTTTTAAATTCAACAGGAGGAAATAATTATCTCGGTAAATCGGGTAGTAATTATTACAGGTTTGGTTCTATTGCTCAATTAAATATCAGCGCAGCGGAGGAATTGTATTTAAAAGATGATCAACCGGTTAATGCCACATGGCTGGCTACACAAAACTTTACGGTGTCCGGCATTCCATTGCCATTAACAGCCAATTTAAATTATTCCATTAAAGAAAAAGGCATCAGTCGTACCGTTGCTTCAAAAGCTTTTTCCAAGGTTACGCATGTTCGCCTCGACCTTTCAATAACCGGCCTTGGTTCTATTGGCGGGGGCGATTTTTATTATGCTGAAGGAGTTGGGTTGATTGAAAATGTGATTAATATAAATGTGCCGGGGCAGGCTGCCATTAACCAAACACAGGTAATAACTGCATATAGTATTAAGTAGGTAACATTTCATGAAAAAAAATAAACCTTTCTTAACCTAACTTATTAAGTAAGTCTTTATTTTCGTTCAACGATTGCGCTTGCCATCTATCAGCCTTTGTGGTTTTTTTCCTATTTTTTATTATGAGGGAAGAAGTTGCAGAGGCTGAGCCAATTATGGGCGGTCGGGTTTTAAACGGTGCTTTTTATTGGACAATAAATTGTCGAGTGTCCACTCAATCGTATGTTCAAAAGGGTGTTGGCGAACAGGGCACGTAAACTTTTTGCACAGCTTGCAACTAAAGGGAAGACAACCATCTGTGTGTACAAAAAACTCAATCGAATCTTCAAAGTTTGTCCTGATCAAATTGATTAGATCATCTATTTCGGCATGTGCCTCATGTACATTTAAATACCAGGGCACGGTCAGGTGGCAATCAATGTGTAACTGGCTGCCATATTTTATTACCCTAAGATTGTGCAGGTCTACCCAGTTCACTTTTTTGTTGTCGTTTAAAACTTGTACCAATTGTTGTAACAGTGCCATATCCTGTTGGTCCATAATTCCTGCCAATGATTGGCGAATGATGAGGTAGCCGCTTCGCATAATAAAGATGCTCATGGTTATTGCGATAACCTTATCGAGCCAGTTTATTTTGGTAATGCTAATGATGATTAACCCCGCGATGATGGCCAGTGTTGAATAAGTATCGGTTTGCAAATGTTTTCCACTAGCCTGTAATGCCAACGATTTATTTTGCTTGCCCACCTTTAGGCAAATAAAGCCGGCAACATAATTTATGACCGCTGTGGCACCTACCAGAATAATACCGTAATCAATAGAAGAAATAGGCTTGTTTGTAATGAAATTGGTAATGGTTTCATATATTATCAACACGCCTGCAGCTACTATTAAACCTCCTTCTGCTGCTGCAGAAACAAACTCTGCTTTACCATGACCATAGGGATGATCTTCATCGCTGGGCTTGGCTGCAACATACAAGCTGTATAAGCCAATTACCCCAGCCAGCACATTCACAATGCTTTCCAATGCATCGGACAATATGGCCAGCGAATTGGTTAGATAGTAAGCAACAATCTTGGCTATAAACAGCACTATAGATAAGCCGGTGATCCACTTTTGAACTCGTAAGTTATATTGGGCAGTTTGCAAACAGTATTAATTAAGATTATAAATTGGTTGAGAGATCAAGGAGGTATGGTGGAACAATATTGTGATGTATTCTACAAAATATAAATCCAACCACCAGTTCAATTGCGATTTTAATGGGTTTGGTTACCCCTCTGGTTGAGCATAATGTTTTTTTCTACGTGCAGCAATCAATCCTTTTATTTTATTGAATGAGCGGTAATAAAATTCCTGGTTAAACAACTGTGAGTCACGCATGGCTTTATAGGTAAGAAAGATGCCAATAGGTATTAGTACCCCTGTTGAAAGCCACATGCCTGCAAAGGGCGACATTTCATTAGACTTTACAAACTTTTCTCCAAAGGTGTTAAACAGGTGGAAGATGACAAAGAAGATTACGGCAAAAATCAATGGTGTGCCCAGGCCACCCTTACGAATGATGGACCCAAGTGGAGCGCCAATTAAAAACAAAACTATGCAGGCGATGGAAAGTGTAAATTTTCTATGCCATTCAATCTGGTGATACCTCAAATCTTTATCCCTGGTTGTATATTCATCCGCCATTAAATTAATGCTGCCTTGAACTGAGTTGATAAGAGCAACACTTTTATCAAAAACATCAATTTTTGCCGTATCGGCTATCAGCTTATTAAAGTTGGTCACTTTTTTTAATGATGCCACATCAACTTTTTGCCAGGTTGTATCGGTATACTTAACAAAGTCTAAATAAGGCCTAAGGTCAGCATTCGATTTATTTAAATAATAGCTGCGGGTGTTTTCCATAGAATCAATCGCTTTGTTAAGTTGCCGTACACTAAGCATTTTATAGTTGTCTTTAAAAGCACTGTCGGCAGTCTTGTTCATTTTAAAGCTGCTCAGGTCAAGTATCTTTTTATACTCTTTAAATCCCAGTCTTATAAACTCCGTATTGGTTGTATACTTATTACCTTTCTCCTCATAACGCCAACCATTTCTCAAATCAAATTCAAGAGATCGCTTATCGTCCGATACTTTCATAATGCCGCTTTCTGCTATCAGGCTATAATCCTGTAAACCGTAATTCTTCTCGTAAATAATCACGTTTCTAATTTCATTTCCATCTTTTGATTTATTGCCAATTTTTATAACATAGCCATCAATCTTGTCGTAAAAAACACCTTCCTTAATATCAAAGGCAGGCTTTGATACAATGATGTCGTACTTAAGCGTATTCAGCTTTAAGTTTACTACAGGTATAATATTATTTGCAAACAGAAATGCTATGCCGGCAATAAAGAGGGTTACAATAAACAATGGCTGCATAAAACGCAACAGCGGTATTCCTGCTGATTTTATAGCAACCAGTTCAAAACTTTCGCCAAGGTTACCAAACGTCATAATACTGGACAGTAACAGGGCCAGTGGTAATGCAAGAGGAACATTAAATGCTGCCACATAACCGGTAAGTTTTGCCAGGGTAAAAAAATCAAGGCCTTTACCCACAAGGTCATCTATATACAGCCAAAAAAATTGCATAACCAAAACAAATAAAGTGATGAGGAATGTAGCCAGGAAAGGACCAATGAAAGCTTTAATGATCAGGGCATCCAGTTTTTTTATCACTCTTGTAAAATTTACCTGTTAATGGGTGCCGCAAATGTAGCATTTTACAAGTAGGCAATTTGTTAGTCAATTTGTTATGATGATGGTAAGATTGATTACATGCAATATCTGAAACACCTATTATTAATTGAAATGTTTTTACTTACTATCTGATCTACTTTTACAACCATGCAGAATGAATTTTACCTGACCGGACTTGAGCAAGACCTGGTATGCAATGCTGAAATAATGCATGCAAAAACCCGGGTAATTCAAAAGGTAATTGGTTTGTTTGCGGGGTTAAGTGAAAGCTATGTTTCAATTGCAAGCACTTCATTGCCGCCATCTTTAACAGCAAAAAGTCCTAAGATTTCCAGGGGGGAGCAATATCTTTCTCTTCCCTATGTAATGCTCGACTATCCCAGGATTTTCGGTAGGGATGATACATTTGCAGTTCGAACATTTTTTTGGTGGGGCCACCATTTTAGTATCCATCTTCAACTGTCAGGTCTACACAAAAACATATATCAACCCAAATTGGAAAAGGCTATAAACCAGGGAAAATTAGCAGACTGGTTTTGGTGTGTTAATCAAAATGAATGGCAGCATCACTTTGAAGAAGATAATTACATTTCGATACAACAAAGCTTTGTGGTATTAAAAGATCAACCATCTAACTTTCTTAAGATAGCAAAAAAAATTCCACTACATGAGTGGAATTCCTCCGCCGAAACGCTACTGGAAAGTTTCAGGTTTTTAACAAGTATCGTTGCTGGTTAGCTACCAATACGGTGAAACAAATCTTTAATCTGGTATTCCCATAACTGGCTTTGGTCTGCTATCTCTTTCTTTTCAGCAAAATCTTTTATTATAAGGATAGTCTGGTTGGTTACTTCAGACCTTTCAATTTGAAATTCAAAATATTCCTCTTTGGGAGTGTGTGTCCAATGGTAGCGGACAAATTTATCGTCCTGCTTATCTATCAATTGTGCTTTCTCTGTAGTGTTTTCCCAACTAAAACTAAAAACATGCTCCTTACTCTCATCAACTCTGTCTGCAAACCATTCACCCAATCCTGCAGGCGTTGATAAAAATTCAAATAAAATGCTCGGCGAACACCTTACCGGATACTCCAATGTATACAACTGTTTTTTACTCATACTTTTCTTTTTCTTCCTAAGAAGGTTTGCAATAATATAAAAATATTAATTGCGCCGAAATATTTTTTTATAAAGCAGGATGGAAATGCAATGTGTTGCAAAATATATAAGACAAAAAAACAAGGTATTTAACTCCTTAATTCTTATTTATTTATTGCTGGTTAAACATTGGTTTAAATGTATTAAATTTTTTTGGGTTGTATAGTTAGAAATGTTAATTTGGTACAACCATTAAGATCTTTGATAAACACCCCCCCCACGAAATGACCTACTAAAACACAACTCATCTAAACAACTAAAACCAGCACTTATGAGTATGCGTCAACTCAAGATCACGAAATCAATAACTAATCGTGAATCTCAGAGCCTTGAGAAATACCTGCAGGAGATTGGAAAAGTAGACCTGATATCACCGGAAGAAGAAGTTAAATTGGCCGTTAAGATTAGACTGGGAGATCAAAAAGCACTCGACAGACTTACCAAAGCAAACCTGCGCTTTGTGGTATCAGTCGCAAAACAATATCAAAACCAGGGGCTAACCTTGCCCGACCTTATTAATGAGGGCAATCTGGGACTTATTAAAGCAGCACAAAGGTTTGATGAAACCCGCGGCTTTAAATTTATTTCGTATGCCGTATGGTGGATAAGGCAGAGTATTTTACAGGCACTTGCAGAGCAAAGCCGCATTGTACGATTGCCATTAAATAAAGTTGGATTGACCAACAGAATAAGCAAAGCCTACCAACAACTGGAACAGGAATTTGAACGCGAACCTACCGCCGAAGAATTATCCGATTTATTAGAAATCAGCACCGAAGAAATTTCTGCCGCTCTCAGTATGGCCACCCGGCACGTTAGCATGGACAGCCCTCTATCGGACGGGGAAGACAATACATTGATTGATGTTTTGGTAAATCATAATGCTACCCGTACGGATGAAAAGCTTGAACACTATGAATCTCTGCAACTTGAAATAGAAAGATCGCTAAAGACCTTGACCGAGAGGCAGAAAGATGTGCTCTGCTATTTTTATGGAATAGGAGTGGACCATCCCCTAAGCCTGGAAGATATTGGTGAACGTTATAGCCTAACCCGTGAAAGAGTTAGGCAGATAAAAGACAAAGCAATTAACAAGCTTAGAACTACGTCAAGGTGTAAACAGTTAAGAGTTTACCTGGGTTAGTCTTCGTTAAATAAACAATCTACCCGATCTTGCCTGTTTGAAATAGGATTTACCCAACTATATTTGCATTTTTTAAGTGAATATGACTTAGGTTGTATTCACTTTTTTTTTAACACTAGCGAACCGGTAAATGAAAAATTATCTCAAGTTACCCGGGGTGCCGAATGTGCAAATGTCATTACTTTAAAAACCTGTTAAATAATGTTTGAAAGTTTAAGTGAACGGTTGGAAACCGCGTTTAAAAATCTTAAAGGCGAAGCCAAAATTACCGAGCTCAATATTGCTGCTACTTTAAAAGAGATTCGTCGTGCCCTGGTAGATGCGGACGTGAACTTTAAGATTGCCAAAGAATTTACCGATAAGGTAAAAGAGGTGGCTATGGGTAGCAAGGTCATTAACGCAGTTAGCCCAGGTCAGTTAATGACCAAAATTGTGAAGGATGAATTGGCAGAGTTGATGGGTGGCTCAGAGAGCGAATTTCAAATTACAGGTAATCCTGCTGTCATTTTAATTGCTGGTTTGCAGGGTAGTGGTAAAACAACTTTTAGTGGAAAGCTTGCAAATTACCTGAAGACCAAAAAAGGTAAAAGCCCTTTATTGGTGGCAGGAGATATTTACAGGCCTGCAGCGATTGACCAGTTGATGGTTTTAGGAGGACAGATTGGGGTAGATGTATACAGCGAAAGAGAAAATAAGAATGCGGTAGAAATTGTTCAAAATGCTATAAAAGAAGCCAGGGCAAAAAATAAAAACGTAGTAATTATAGATACGGCCGGCCGTTTGGCCATTGATGAGGTGATGATGACCGAAGTTGCCAACATTAAGGCTGCCGTTAACCCGGTGGAAGTTTTGTTTGTTGTAGATAGCATGACGGGCCAGGATGCTGTAAACACTGCAAAAGCCTTTAATGACCGGCTGAATTTTACCGGTGTTGTGTTAACCAAGTTGGATGGTGATACCAGAGGTGGTGCTGCTTTGTCAATTAAGTATACGGTTGATAAGCCTATAAAATTTGTGAGTAGTGGTGAAAAGATGGACACGCTGGATGTTTTTTACCCGGACCGTATGGCACAGCGTATTTTAGGTATGGGTGATATTACCACTTTGGTAGAAAAAGCGCAGGCTCAGTACGATGAAGTAGAAGCAAAACGACTGGAAAAGAAGATCCGTAAGAACCAGTTTGACTTTCAGGATTTTCTTGACCAATTGCAACAGATTAAAAAGATGGGTAACCTAAAAGACCTGATGGCTATGATACCCGGTGTAGGCAAAGCCATTAAAGATGTAGATATTAGCGATGACGCTTTTAAAGGAATTGAGGCCATTATAAAAAGTATGACGCCCTATGAAAGAAGCAATCCGGACGAGATAAACCCAGGCAGGAAAACGAGAATTGCAAAAGGTTCAGGTAAAGACATATCTGATGTAAATGCTTTTATGAAACAATTCGATCAAATGCGCCAGATGATGAAAATGATGAATAAGATGCCAATGGGCATGGGTAAAATGCCCGGGATGAGACGATAGGTTTTCATCGTTGATAATAAGAAATGTGCCTTGAACTATTTTAGTGATTATACTTTTGATTCAGAAAATACTGACTTAATAAACTAATTGCTCAGGCAACAAAATTTTGTAGCGCTTATTAGGTTTAACTGCAGGCGATCGTTAGACCAACCAGGGATGATACTATTTCAATAACTTGTAATTACAACCCATTGCCTTAGCCCTATCGGCTAATAAGACTGGTTGCAAACCGATTTTGAATAATTTCTAAAGTTTTTGTTTAATAATTTCATATTACGAAAACAATTTTTCAATTATTGGAACTTATCAGTTTAAAAGATACATTTGCATTTTGAAACCAATATTAATTAACCGCATTTAAATTTCTATTTAAGATGCCAGTAAAAATGAGACTGCAAAGACACGGCAGTAAAAAACGCCCTTTCTACTTTATAGTAGTGGCAGATGCCAGGGCACCAAGAGATGGTAAGTTCATTCAAAAGATTGGAACTTACAACCCATTAACTGTTCCGGCTACCATTCAGTTGGACCGCCAAAAGGCACTGGATTGGTTGCACAAAGGTTCACAACCAACAGACACCGTTAGAAGAATTTTATCTTTTAAAGGAGTATTGTACCTGAAGCACCTGTTGCGTGGTGTTAAATTAGGTTTGTTTGATGATGCTACCGCCATGGAAAAATTTGAGGTTTGGCATACTGATCACGAAGCCCAGATGAAAAAACGTAGCGAAGACAACCGTCGTGCACAAAGAACAAGGAGAAATCCCCCGGTTTTTAGAAAAGTTGAAAGTGGAACTGATGCAACTCCTTCACCTGCTACAGGTGCAAGCGCAGAAGCTTAGTATTTATATTTATTTTTGATAGTCCCTGGCTTGCCAGGGACTTTTTTATTTTAATAATTTAGCCTCATTATGATAAAGGATTACTACCACATTGGCAGAATAGCAGCTACGTATGGCTTGACAGGTGAAGTAGTATTGGAGCATGCCCTGGGAAAAAAAACTGATTTAAAAGGTTTGGAAACCTTGTTTATTGAAGAAGGCAAAGGAACTTTCTTGCCGTATTTTGTTGAAGCATCTAAATTGAAAAATGAGACTGAAGTATATGTAAAATTGGAAGGATTCAATACAAAAGAAGGCGCTAAAAGATTGGCTCGCAGAGAGGTTTGGTTATTGAAGGCAGATTTTGAAAAGTTTGTAGGCAAGTCTTCTCCCATAGGATTGCTGGGTTATATGATGCTACATGGTAAAGATGAAATAGGAGAAATTATTGAAGTTATTGAACAACCTATGCAGGTATTTTGCAAAATAATGATAAAGGGAAATGAGGCCTTGATACCCATACACCAGGAAAGCCTGCAAAAAATTGACCACAAGAAAAAGCAGGTTATTGTAGACTTGCCCGATGGTCTTCTGGATATTTATAGTTAACATGATTTATAATGTGATTGTGTAATATTATCATGAACGTCCGCATGCAACAATCCCAACGATACATTACCCATTTTGATCTTGACAGCTTTTTTGTTTCGGTGGAAGTGTTGAAGAACCCGGAGCTAAATGGAAAGGCAGTAATTGTAGGCGGACATAACGAAAGGGGAGTGGTTGCTGCTTGTAGTTACGAAGCCAGGAAATTTGGGATACACAGTGCCATGCCTATGAAGAAAGCCATGCAGTTATGCCCCCATGCTATTGTTGTAGGTGGAAGCCGTGGCGATTACAATAAATACTCCGGGTGGGTAACAGAGATCATCGCTTCAAAAGCCCCTTTATTTGAAAAAGCATCCATAGATGAATTTTACCTGGATCTTACGGGTATGGACAAATATTTTGATCCATACAAATGGAGCATAGACCTACGGCAACACATTATAAATACTACACAACTGCCCATAAGCTTTGGTCTTGCCTCAAACAAAATGATTGCCAAAATTGCTACCAACGAAGCAAAGCCAAACGGCTACCTACAGGTAATGCAGGGGCACGAAAAAGAGTTTCTTTCCTCTTTAAAAGTGAGTAAAATACCCGGCGTGGGACAGCAAACCCAGCAAACTTTGGCGTCTTTGGGCATTACTTACATAAGAGATATTGAAAAAGCGGGATTGAGCTTATTAGAACAGTCATTGGGTAATTATGGTGCGGAACTCTGGAACAAATCGCAGGGTTTACATGAGGGAGCCGTTGTTTCGTACCACGAGGCAAAATCTATTTCAACTGAAAATACCTTTGAAGCGAATACTAATGACATCGTGTTTTTGATGGCAGAACTGGTACGAATGATTGATAAGATTAGCTATGAATTACGCAAAGAAGAAAAGCTGGCAGGATGCATTGCCGTAAAAATGAGGTTTGCTGATTTTACAACTTTTTCAAAGCAAACAACCATTGATTACACCCTCCGTGACGATGAAATGATTCCGGTGGCCAAAGACCTTTTCAATAAATTATACGATGTAAATAAACCAGTAAGACTGTTAGGTGTACGTTTAAGTGAACTAACCAACCACCCGGTGCAAACCAGTTTATTTGATGATGCGCAAAAGAAAAATAATTTGTACAAAGCCATTGATGACGTAAAAGATAAATATGGAAAAACTGCTTTAAAAAAGGCTCGGACACTCTAAAAAAAAGTCTTATAAAAAATGCCTCTTCGACTTAACAATTAATTCTTTTTAAAATATTTTATTATTCTACAATTTTAGTAGGATATTGATATATTTACATCCCATTAACCTTAAAAATTACTATTTATGAGTTTACGACTAGGAGATGTTGTCCCAAATTTTCAGGCCAACACCTCTATTGGACCAATTGATTTTTATGAGTATTTAGGTGATAGCTGGGGAGTGTTGTTCTCTCACCCCGCAGATTATACCCCGGTTTGTACTACTGAATTGGGTAGAACCGCTGCACTTAAAGATGAGTTTGCCAAACGTAATGTAAAAGTTTTGGCATTGAGTGTTGACCCGGTAGATAAACATCATGGCTGGATAAACGATATTAACGAAACGCAAAATGTAACCGTTGATTTTCCAATAATTGCTGACGAGGATAAGAATGTTGCAGGATTGTACGACATGATACATCCAAATGCATCGGAGACAACCACAGTGCGTTCCCTGTTCATTATTGGGCCAGATAAAAAACTGAAACTATATATTACTTACCCTGCCAGTACCGGTCGCAATTTTGTTGAAGTGATCAGGGTTATTGATAGCCTGCAATTAACTTCGAATTACAGTGTGTCTACCCCGGCTGACTGGAAAGATGGTGAAGATGTTATTGTTGCAAATTCAATTACGACTGAAGATGCAGAAAAGAAATTTCCAAAGGGAGTGAAAGTTGTAAAGCCATATTTGCGCTATACGCCACAACCTAATAAATAAGAATTTTTGTACTTGTTAAATTGCCTGGGTTTTTACCCGGGCTTTTTTGTGCCTTGGCTTTTATTTGTACGACAAGTTTATTCAACAATTAGTTGGCAGGTTAATTTGACTTTAAGCGTTCTTTTGAAGCTGTTGCAACAGCGCTTTCAAATCTTTTTGTAGTGGAGCTTCAAAATCGTAATGGTTCCCTTCTTCGTTGGTGAACTTAAGACGGTAAGAGTGCAGGGCCAACCTGTTTAAGATTGGTCTTTCGTCCAGTTCGTTTTTGCTGAGCTTAAACTTTCGTTTGATGGAAGATAATAACACCGGCTTACCATCGCCGTACAACGGATCGCATACAATGGGGTTGCCAATGTGTTTCATATGTACCCGAATTTGGTGGGTACGCCCTGTATGAATTTGAAACGTTACCCATGAAAACATACCATACTCTTCCACAACCTTATAATCGGTGGAGGAAGTTTTGCCTTTTTTATTGGTCATCATCAGGGTGGTTTTGCCGGGGTGCTCCATGATGCCTGCATCGATGTTGCCTTCTTTGGTCATAAGCAGCCCGTTAACCAAACCAACATAGTATTTCTCTACCTCGCGGCCTTCAAACTGCTTCGACAAAAATTTATGAGTAGCCTCATCTTTTGCAAACACAATAATTCCACTGGTTTCTTTATCTAAACGGTGGACTGTAAATATTTTCTCATACTGATCCAGCAATATGCTTTTCAGAGAAACGTCTTTACCCAAACGATCGGGTATGCTTAATAAACCAGAAGGCTTATTGAGTACAATAAAATGATCGTTTTCGAATATGATATCAAGCTTGTAGTTCATTAGGTAAAATTGAAATTGTTGAGCGGCTATTGCTGTGCGTAATGCTCCATTTTGATTAACTGTACACGAGTGCGACGCAAGCAAAGCCAAATAGCAGTGAAAAGCCGGGTCACAAAAAAAA
>JANPPB010000240.1:0-3172 GCA_031428295.1 Segetibacter sp.
ATAAAGTTATTGAAACAAAAGGGTCTCGTGGAAGGTAGAAAGCCAAATTTTCACATATCATCCAACGTAGCCGCAGTTACCGGAGAACAAACTGAGTATATGAGGCAAAGAGGAATTGATGACAAGTATTGCCAAAAAATGATTGTAGAATATCTCGAGAAATTTAAAGTGGGGCAAAAAGCTAATTTTGAAAAATTTCTTTTAGACAAACTTCCGGATGTTTTAGACATCGAGCAAAAAAGAAATAAGATAAAGAATAATCTTCAATTTCTTAGAAAACAAGGAGTTATATACCCGGATGGAAAGGTTTGGAAAATGTCTAACCAGGTAGTTTAGACATTTTTAGACAAAAGTTTTAGACATTTTTAGACATTTTAACAGCAGAAAAATGCCCGATTTAATACATGTAACATACAATCAGACAGGCAAGAGCAAAAAGACAAACGAGCTGGGCATGCGGGAAATGCAGGAAAAAGCCTATGCTGCCCGTACTGCACAATACCTGCTGATTAAAGCCCCGCCGGCTTCAGGAAAATCGAGGGCTTTAATGTTTATTGCATTAGATAAACTACAAAATCAAGGCATTAATAAAGTTATTGTTGCTGTTCCCGAGAAAGCAATTGGTGCTTCTTTTAATACAACACAATTGAAAAAGGAGGGTTTTTTTCTGACTGGAGTCCGACCCCAAAATATAACTTATGTACACCGGGTTTGGAAAAAAGTAAAGTGTCTGCTCTTTTAGAATTTTTAGAAAGCGATGAAAAAATTTTGATATGCACCCACGCAACACTACGCTTTGCTTTTGACGCCTTAGACGAAAAGAAATTAAATAATGCGGTGATCGCTATAGATGAATTTCACCACGTTTCGGCAGATGGAGATAATAGGCTGGGAGAAGTAATGAAAAACATTATGGCCAATTCAACTGCACATATAGTTGCTATGACAGGCTCCTATTTCAGGGGAGATAATGTGGCAGTGCTATTGCCGGAAAATGAGGCCAAATTTACCAAAGTAACCTACAATTATTATGAACAATTGAATGGTTATGAGTACTTAAAGTCCCTTGGCATAGGTTATCATTTTTATACCGGCAGGTACTTTAAAAAACAACCGGACCGACCAGTATCGGCTTTAGAAGAAATTTTAGACGAAAGCAAAAAGGCGATCATTCATATTCCGAGTGTAAATGCAGCCGAATCTTCCAAGGAAAAATATGAAGAAGTAAATCACATTATAGACGTATTGGGCGAATTAAATTACCAGGATGAACAAACAGGCGTTTTGTATATAAAAAGCAAACGTTCTGGCAAAATGTTGAAGGTTGCAGATTTGGTGAATGATAACCCAAAATCAAGGGATAAGATCAGTGCTTATTTAAGAGATGTAAAATCTCCCGAAGATATTGACATCATTATTGCATTGGGTATGGCAAAAGAAGGGTTTGACTGGCCGTTTTGTGAACATGCTTTAACAATAGGTTACAGAGGTTCGTTAACTGAAATAATACAAATAATTGGCAGAGCTACAAGGGACAGTAACAATAAAACACATGCACAATTCACCAATTTGATTGCCTCTCCCGATGCAGACAATGATGAAGTAAAAGTGGCGGTAAACAATATGCTGAAAGCCATTACTGCATCGTTGCTTATGGAACAGGTATTAGCACCCAATTTTAAATTCAAACTGAAAAGAAATGATGAAGACGATGAAGAAGTAGATGGTGATGATGAAAAAACAATAAAAATCAGAGGCTTCAAATTGCCCACATCGCAAAGGGCTAAAGATATTATTGAAACTGATTTGAACGATTTAAAAGCAAGGATTCTACAGGATGACCAAATGCTGAAAGCAATGCCGGGAAATGTAGAACCAGAGATAATTAACACGGTGTTAATTCCAAAAATAATTCGTGAGGTATATCCTGACCTTAGTGAAGATGATGTAGAAGCAGTAAGGCAGCATGTGGTTGTTGATTCTGTAATTAAAAACAGTATTATAGAAATTCAGGGCGATAAAAAGTTTATAAGGATGGCAGGTAGTTTTGTGAATATAGATGATATTCATATTGACCTTATAGACCAGGTAAATCCTTTTCAAAAAGCGTTTGAAATTTTATCAAAGTCGGTAACAACACAAGTACTTAAATTGATTGATGAGCATATTCAATCTATCAAAATAGAAATGACAGAGGAAGAAGCTGTTTTGTTATGGCCTAAAATAAAGGAATGGCGTGAAAGAACAGGCGATGCTCCCAATATACAATCGTTTGACCCAAAAGAACGAAGAATGGCAGAAGCGGTATTATTTTTAAGGGAAGTGAAAAGAAAAAAAATGTTGAATGAGCAGTAAGAAAAAAACATCATTAGACGACATTTTTAACGATGATGATTTTGGTTTATTGGATGCAAAAACAAAAACTTCAAATTTAAAATCTGAAGAAGACAGGCTTATTGATTCGTTTGAGGAAATAAATACTTTCTACGATAAGTACGGTAGAGAACCCAATGCGTCCACCATGTCTGAATATGGATTATTAGCTAAGCTTAAAAATTTCATGCAAGATGGAGAAAAGAAAAAAGTCGTAAAACCTTTTGATAAGTACAATCTTTTGGGGGAAGTAGATATAGATAAGCCTACGGTCGACGATATTTTTAATGATGATGATTTTGGTTTATTAGATACTGATAAAGACTTGTCTATTTTTAAATTTAAGCACATTCCAAAACCAGATGAACGGGCCGAAGCGGATTTTGTGGCGCAGCGAAAACCGCTGAAAGAAAAAGAGTTTCAACCTTATGAATTAATGTTTCAAAAAGTGCATCATGAGATCAAAAATGGGAGTCGAAAATTGTTGCCCTTTTACAGCATTGAAAAGAATCTTCAAATTGGAAATTATTATGTCATCGATGGCGTTATGCTGTATTTAGAGTCTGCTGAATTGAAAGAGAAACTCAGAGGTGTAAATACAGGTAATCGGGTTCAGGTCGATGGTCGGACCAGAACTATTTTTGAAAATGGTACTCATAGCAATATGCTCTATCGTTCATTGGGAAAACAAATTCAAAAAAACGGAAAACTTATCACCAATACTTACGAGGCAACAGAAAATGAGCTTTTTGTAAATACTAATTTGGTAATGGAAGAAGATATTCAAACAGGCTGGATC
>JANPPB010000241.1:0-3897 GCA_031428295.1 Segetibacter sp.
AATCCACACTCCCCGCCTATGTGGCGTGTAAATGGCCCTTTAATGAACTCTCCGCATTTTCAGAAGGCGTTTAATGTACAGCCTGGCGACTCTATGTATTTACCCGAAAAAGACAGGATTCATATTTGGTAAACACATAAGCTCGATAATAAATTTTTGGGCTGTGAAGATGTAAATTTCTTGCGAGCTGTAGTTGCGCTTCCTGGCTTACAAGATGAGGTTTTACGACTACCGAACCAACATTTACCACACGCTTAAAATGAACCTGCTAAAGTAGTAGATTGTAAGCCATGAATAACTCTAAACCTAACGTTGTGCTCCGTCTCGCCTCAATGTTACTCGATTATCTTTTTATGTGCCTTATTATAACTGCACCTATACTTGTATTTAATCTATTGCGTTCAGATCGAGATGATAACGGGTTGGGACCATCAATACAGGTTGCGCGGCCTTAAACCTGCTGATATGCTGTGGTAGCCCGTACGGTCGTCATTAAATTCAAAGGCATAAGCAAACAAGCTTTCATTTCTAAACTTTTGGGTGGTAAAACCGAGTAATGCATTTACAGAATGCTTTTCTTTAATCCGTGTATTATAGGTTAATGTATTCTCGTTTAACCACGTTAATCCCTGTACTTTACCCACAGATGCTTCACCCTGGCTGGCAAGGGTTCGCTTTAAGTAATTGGGGCCAAAAGAGTTTTCTTTTTGATTAAAACCATCAATACCAAAACTGGTTTTAAACTCAAGGTTGCTACCGATTTTATACCGTGCAAAAATATTACCCAGTATTCTTGAACTGGTTGTGTACGATGAATATTTTTCGGCATCAGCTATTGGGTTACCCAGATTTTTTCCCCGGTCGTTTTCAAATGTATAACCACCTTTTACAGTAGAATCATACACACCAAGCACCGGGTTAAATAATAATGCAGCAGTAACCACACCGGGAACTATAGTACCTGCATTGGTTAAAACACCTGTAGAAGTTATGCTGGCGTAACTAACGCTGTTACCAACGGTAAGGTTTTTGCTTACTTCCCTGTCAAGGTTAGCACGAAAAGAATATCTTTTAAAATTTGAATTTATGATGATGCCATCCTGGTCGAAATAGCCACCGGAGATGGAGTATGCATACTTCGTTTGTCCCGCAACTTGCCTATCGTGTGGACACATCTTTTTTTCTTTTGACTTTTGCTCTGTAAGAGCACCCTGTTTATAGAAAATTATACAAAACCATTATTTAAGCTCCGTAGGTGCTTCCTAATTACTCAAATTATAGGTGGCACCTATGGAGCCGGAGGACTTCAACCTCTGATCTTACTACAAACAGGATGCTCCTCCGGAGCAAAAAGCCATTTTTCATTTATGAAATATTCAAAATCAGAACCTCGCATATTTGTGTACACACGATAGGCAAATTTCTGGATGAGGTATCGGCTTACCCGAGACCAACTTTTATACAACATTGAAAAGAACTATATCCTTTGTATCTTTTCATTCGTGACAAACACCAACAAGGGCAAAATTATGGTACCAGCAATGGGAACTCCGATTGGTCATCGTTGCTGCCTGCCCCGTCCGGATGGCGGGGTCGCATTTCGTTCATCGGCAAGGCAGTGGTTGGTTTTTTTTAGCCACACTACGGCTGAAGGTGAACACCTGTCCCGATTTTTTCGGGAACACCATTCAACGGCGCTGCTTCGGAAACACCCCGCAAGGGCGGAAATTTGATTGTTTAAGGTTTATCTACTTGCCAAACGATTTGAGAAATCTCCTATAACATTTTGATATTTTCTTAATATCCTATCCCAATCATGAAACAGCTCATCTGCTTTCACACTTGTGCCTGCAACGCCAGAATATTCACTTACCATTTTTATTTTAAATGTAAGTGGTAACGACTTAGATAGTTTTATGATGAGGCGGGATCTTATAGTGTTTTGTTGGAAGGTTTGAATACTCCATGCAGTTCTCAAATACGAAGTCTCCTTATCTGCTACTTCGATGGCATCAAAATAGTCTGTTACGATTTGGTTTGTCAATTTCCAGGCATCACTTACACTTAAATCTTTATTTACTTCAATGGAGAAATCAACATTAGCCTGGTCCGTCTTTATTGAAGCTTCCTCAGCATCATCCTTCTTCATGTCGAAATACTGTTTCTTCGGCGGCTCGGCCATTCCTTTTTTGTTACAAAAAGTTTGTTCATACCTTAAGAAGCCTTGTTTTTCGACCTTTACATTCACGCATGAGTTTTTAGGAACCTTAATTTTAAGGGTTCCTGTTCCTAAGTTTTGTCCATCAACAATAATTTTAGCATCGCTTTCTGATGCGCTTACAACAGTTGTCTGTGCATAGGTAGTAGTTAATACGCCAAGCAAGAAAGAAGCAAAAAGCAGTTTTTTCATTTTCAGTTTTATTTTCAACAAAATAAGTGTTTTTCTTAAAAAAAATTAAAAGTTGCAGAAATAGATAATAGACTTAGATAGTAAAGTGAAAAGAATGTAAAAGAGCGCGAACCTTGATATAGACTTTGAAGAGGAGGTAGGCTGCTTGCATTAAGCCACTGCCTGGGAGGCTCTAAAGCATCTTTCCATGTGGATGCAGCTGTGTCCCCGCCGCTGTGGGTGTTATCACCAACAGTAATTTGCATATCTATGTTTGAAGTTGTTAACACCTTCAAAGGCAAAGGCGTAGAGGTTCCTTGGATAAGAGATCGTCAAACGAATTGTGCAAGTATGCCATCCATTTTTTTGAATAATGCATATTCATCTTTGATATGTTACGCTGCCAACATCCTCTTTATCGTATCCTGCAAGGCCAGCTTAAATGCATCATCTTTTGCCATTAGCCGATACAGATCGAGTTCGTTTTTCCGCTGCTTGCTCATAACATCTTCGAATATCTTTTTGAAGGCAATCTCCCTGTTTTGAACATCGGGGTTATTGGCGTATTTACTTTCGTAGTCAGGGTGGGTGCGCATGCTTTGGCTGATGTGTACAAACTTTACCCGCTGTTCTTCTGGTGTGGCTTCCCAGCCCTGGTACCAGCGTTCATTAAAGCTGCGTACTATCAGGTCCAACGGGTCTTCCTGTTCATCGGTGCCATGTGCGCCACGAGGGTTTGCATTCTGTGGATCTACTTCTGTTTCTGAAGAGTCTAAACCTATCGATGCATTTAACTTTACTCTCTCTAATCCATAGGTAGATAGATCTACTGAATCCAATAGCTCGTCTAATGCACCTGCACCAGGTTCTACTACCACAAGTTTAGGAATCAAAAACTTCAAGTACCAAAATAGCTTCTCCCAATTCAACACTTCATAGGGCATGATGGCTGCCATCTGCCCATAGATTTTTACAAACTGCTTTGCTTTTATTTTAAAGTCTGCTTTTTGTTTATCATCTAATTCAAGTTCTGTATTGAACCGCTCTTCTGCTAATTGTATGATTGGGCTAAGATGTTTCTCTGCTTCCAGCTTCTGAAAATACTTCTCAACAAAGTCCTCCACTTCTGTCCATTCGTATACTCCTACGTCATCCAGTAATCCTTTCAGTTCATGCAAAACATTTACATCGGTTGCTTTGCTTAAAGTGGTAGAAGTATAGAAAGGATCAAATGAATTCTTAATGTCCTCTGTTGAGTTAAAAAAGTCTAACACAAAAAGGTCTTCTGTTTTCTTTCCAAGTTTATCGGCCGACCGGTTTAGCCTCGACAATGCCTGCACGGCTAATACACCTTGCAACTTCTTGTCAACATACATAGCGGTAAGCTTAGGCTGATCAAAACCTGTCAGGTATTTATTGGCTACCACTAACAGACGGTATTGATCCATATTGAAATAGCGGGCTATCCTGTCGCTGATGTAGCCGGGATCAGATGATTTGGCTGTATC
>JANPPB010000242.1:0-5653 GCA_031428295.1 Segetibacter sp.
CCGATACATGGTATAGGTTTACAAGGACATTGGGCCATTAACGAACCAGAAAAAGAACTGCTGGAACAAACAATGAAACAGTTTGCAGGACTTGGCTTAAAAATTCAAATAACCGAACTTGATATTTCAGTTTACCCAAAAGAACACAATAGAAGGAGTACCCGTTCGGGGGATACTGACACTTTGTTTACTGTTGAAAAGGAGCGCTTGCAGCTTGAAAAATATCGAATGAGTTTCGAGGTCTTTAGAAAATATAAGAAAATCATTTCGGGAGTAACCTTTTGGAACATCTCTGACAGGAGCAGTTGGCTCGATAATTTTCCTGTACGCAACCGAAAAGATTATCCATTGCTCTTCGATAAAAACCTTGAACCCAAAAAAGCGTATTGGGAAGTTGTAAAATTTTAAACCACATCAACCTTTTATATGAAATTAAGAATGCTTGCTTTTGCCATAACAATTTCGCTTGCAGCTTTTAGCCAGCAAGACACCGTTGCTACCGACGTTTATAAATTAAAAAAACCTGCTAAAGGAAACAAACAAATCATACTGCATGGTAGCACCCCCGACCTGGCTGACCTTACTATTTACACTATAACACTGGCACCGGGAAAGTCTAATGCCGCAGCAGTTGCATACCCTGACAAAGAGCAGTTGATTATTGTAAAAAATGGCACAATCAAACTTACCGTTGCTAAGCAGGAAAGTATGCTGGGTGCAGGTGGTCTTGCGCTGGTTGTTGCCGGAGATAAGCAACGTGTTACTAATAACACCAGCCAACCTGCCACCTATTATGTTATCAGCTATACCGCTAAAGATGCCGTGGATATAAACCGTGGACAGCGTGGCGGAGGCTCCTTTATGGTTGACTGGAAAGACATGGTGGTGAAGCAAACGGAGAAGGGACAATCAAGGCCAATATTCGACAGGCCATCCTCTATGTTTCCACATTTTGACGTGCATGCCACTACACTTAACCCCGGTATTTCAAGCCATGCAGCACATACACACCGGGTGGAAGAAATTATATTAAAAATTAGCGGGAATGGGAAGATGCAGTTGGGTGAGGAATTTAAAAATACTGCCGGTGGCGATGTGGTTTTTGTAAATTCAATGGTACCTCATGCCATTACCAACATAGGCAACGAACCATGCAGTTACTTTGCTATACAATGGCATACCAATTAAGTAAAACGTTCAAAGAAAGATCATGAGCAATAACCAGCTATACTGCAAATTGAGCAATGGGCAATCTATGCCCTTATTAGGATTGGGTGTATACGATATGCACCATGCCGAAGCTGAGAAAGCCATTGGAACGGCCCTCGAAATTGGGTATCGTTTGATAGATACAGCCAGCATGTACAATAACGAAAAGGAAGTGGGCAATGCAATTAGAAACAGCAAAATAAATCGCGATGATATTTTTGTTATTACCAAGGTTAATAACCCGGATCAGGGGTACGATAATACATTACGTGCATTTGATGCCAGCATGAAGAACTTAAACCTTGATTACATTGATTTGTACCTGGTGCATTGGCCTATACGGGGCAAAAGAAAAGATACCTGGAAAGCTCTTGAACACCTGTACAACAACCAAATGGTTAGGGCTATAGGGGTGGCTAATTATTTGATTCCTTTTTTAGAAGAACTTGAAACTTATGGTACGATTGTACCCATGTTGAACCAGGTTGAGTTCAGCCCGTTTCTTTATTTGAAAGACCTGCTAAATTATTGTCGCCAACGCAACATTCAATTGCAGGCATTTACCCCTCTTACCAAAGGCAAACGTTTTAACGACCCATTGATTGTTGAGTTGTCGAACAAATACCAAAAATCACCTGCACAAATCATTCTTAGGTGGAATGTGCAAAAAGGGGTTTCTGCTATACCCAAATCTGCTAACCCAAAACGATTACAGGAAAATTTTGACATATTTGATTTTGAGATTATCGAAGCAGACATGCATAAAATGGATGCACTAAACGAGGATTTTAGAATAGTGGACGACCCAATTACTTATTTATAAAACTGGCCTTTAATATCAGGCAAGCCGGTACCTGCTGTTTTTTATGAAACACCAAAAAGAAATAACCATTTATGATATTGCGGCTCAGTTAAACATTTCTGCTGCAACTGTTAGCCGGGCATTGAGCGGAAGTAAAGTTGTAAGTGCAACCACCCGTAAACGGATTAAGGATAAGGCAAAAGAAATGGGTTACCGGAGTAACAACTTTGCCAGCAACCTTAGAAAAAAAACTACCCACACCATTGGTGTTTTAATGCACGAATTAGATAGCACTTTTATGCTATCTGTGTTAACCGGCATAGAAAAAGTGTTTGGCCAAACTGAGTACGACATTATTATTGCTCACTCTGCGGAGTCGGGTGAGATAGAAGTGCAGAACGCACACAATCTTTTTCATAAACGTGTGGATGGGTTGATTGCTTCCCTCGCATTTGACACGCCTGACCTATCACACTTTGATGAGTTTGTAAACAAGCACATCCCCATCATCTATTTTGACCGCGTTGAGGAAAAGAATGGGGGCGCCAAGGTGATTATCGACAACTTTAAGGCTGGGTTTGAAGTAACGCAACACCTGGTAGAACAAGGTTGCAAACGCATAGCTCACATTACCGGCAACCTGTCGCGAAATGTTTATGATCAACGATACAAGGGCTACATGGCCGCGCTTGAAAAAAACAAGATCAGGTATAATGAAAAGCTGGTGATCATTAACGACCTAAAAAAGGATAGTTGTGTTGCCGCCGCTATGCAATTGATACAAATGAAACAAATGCCTGATGGTTTGTTTGTGACAGGAGACTTTGGAGCAGCCATCTGTATGCAAACTTTTAAAGAGGCAGGTCTTAAAATACCGGAGGACATTGCAGTGGCCGGTTTCAACAACGATACCATCAGCACCATCATCGAGCCTAAACTAACTACAGTTAATTACTCCGGTTTTAATGTAGGAGAAACCGCTGCACAAATGCTTATCGATCACCTGAAAGGCAATATTAATATTTCAATGACCAGCAAGGTCGTCCTAAACTCAGAACTCATCGTAAGAGCATCCACCCTTAAAAAGAAGGCATAAAAAAAGTGGCCTGGAGTATACCCAAGCCACTCATCATAAAATCCATTAAGAAAAATTATACTCCTCCTCTAAATTTCATTTGTACATCCAATAATTCAGTCAATTTTTTTTGCTTGTCTTCTAACTGACGGGTAAGCTTTTCAACCTTTTTTTCTTCGTTTTTAACTTTCTTATTTGCCGAAATAACATCCTTAGCTGCACCGTAAGCTTTATTGGCATTACGCTTGGCCTTTTTTGCATCGCCTACATCGCCACTTGTAGCTTTGTCTGCTGAATTACTGCTTTCGTCAGATGTTTTTCGAGCCTGTTCTTCCGCTGTTCTAACCTTTTCACGATAATCAGGCAAGTTATTATTGGCCTCGGCTAATTTTAAGGTAAGATCAGCAATGTCTTTGTTTACAGAGGAGATATCCTTGTTCAATTTTAAGGTATCGGCAGCGGTTTTGTATTTCTGCGCACTCAGCGAACTGCCTATAATAAGCACCATCAATGCAGGTAACAGGCGTAGTAATTTTTTCATATTCTTTTCTTTAAGGTTTAATTTGATGCTCGTTTTGCTAATTGATTTTAAGCACAGCTATCAATCTACCACCAGGACTATAACCATGCCAACACACCTTTTGTTCTCAAGCTATTTAATTATGTCAGGATCGTCTCTGCAATACTAACAGATGTGTATGGATGCAGAACTGCAACCTTTAAACTTTACCCTGTTGTAAAATCATTGGTTAACATCATTGAAACTTAAAATTTTATATGCTTTACTTATACACCCTCACATAATCAACTTCCATTGTAGCGTTACTAAAAGCAGGGTCTACGGGGCCGGCAAAATTGCCGCCAATAGCCAGGTTAAGGATGAAAAAGAAATCGTGGTTAAAAGGGATCGACAATGAGTTAGCAACAGTATGGACCTGTCGATCATCAGCATACATTTTTATAGATGAACGCGACCATTCCAGTTTGTACACATGAAACTCTGTAGTAGCGTTGGCTAACATAATGGTGCTTCCATCAGCATTTCCGCCCGAACGACCAGGGTAATGAAGTGTTGCAAAAATTTTATTGAGTTCGCTGCCACGGTGCTCCATAATGTCAATTTCCCCGCAGCCCGGCCATGGGGTGGTAGCAATGTTACTACCCAGCATCCAAATTGCCGGCCAGGTGCCCACACCGGCTGGTATTTTCGCCCTAACTTCTACCTTACCATAAGTAAACGCAAATTTGTTGAGCGACAATAATCTTGCAGAAGTATAACTGCTATTACTAATGTTCTCTTTTATAGCTTTTATCTTTAAAACACCCCCTTGAACCACTGCATTCTCAGCCCTGTTGGTATAAGTCTGAAGTTCGAAATTACCCCAGCCACCGGCGCCTAAATCGTAGCCCCATTTGGCGGGGTCGGGTGCGCCATCTGTATTAAATTCTTCTGACCAAAATAAGATTAACGGTAAATTGATGATGACTTCAATTGTCTTGCTTATTGACTGCCCTGAAGCACTCTTAGCAATTACTGTTACCGAGTAAATATCTGAATAAAGGTATTTATACGTATAGACTCCCGATGGCACTACCTGGAAGGTTCCGTTTCCAAAATTAATTTCGTAAGTAACAGCATTTGTAGCTGTGGCTGTAACCAAAACATTACCACTATTATCCGGATTAACTACTGCCGTTACCTGCAGGTTTGACGGGGCCACACCTCCGCCATCGGTACCGCTGCTTTTACTGCATGCTTGCAAAACAGATAAAACACTCAACATAAAAATTGCCATCATTCTCATCGTACTTATTATTTTGTAAATCAATATTAAAGCATTGGACTGATGAAAGCCCCCGGATTCCACGTAACCTTAAACTTTTTATCGCTCATTGGTTTTCAAAACTTCACTCTTCCATTATTTTTTGATTTTAAATTACCTCGAACGAACTAAAATTATGCGCCTACCTGAGAATGAATTTATCAACTAAGGAAATTGCCCAGTTGATGAACATATCAGTAAGAGGGGTGGAAATAAGCCGCTACCGCTTACGTAAAAAGTTGCAGTTACCAACAGAGGTGAGCCTGTTTGATTACCTGATTAATACGAAGCAACAGACCCCCGACACATCAAATGGTTAAGAAGAAAGCGGGATGTGATAAAGCCACCAGCTTTACAACATCCCGCTTTGCAAATAAAGGAATTGGGTTTTGCTTTTTGTCCCGGCAGGTTCTCCTTTTATAGACTTGTGCCAAAGCCAAGGGAACCTGTCGTTGTCTAAGAAAGCTCTTTAATCACACGCCCCTGTTGGTGTTCTTCACCAACAGCATTTCACGCCCCTGTTGGTGTTCTTCACCAACAGCACTTTGCCTATCTATGTTTGCAGGTGAAGAACACCTGCAAAGGCGAAAGATTGAGTTGCAATATGAACTGTAGGTCTTTTGACGAACAGTCCTCCGATAACTATCGGAGTTCCTGCAAAGCATGTTAGCACATCATCAGGTAAGCCTCTCACAGCCTGCCCCGCTCATTGCGGGGTTTCGTATAAAAGCCTGTGTAAAGCTC
>JANPPB010000243.1:0-3081 GCA_031428295.1 Segetibacter sp.
TGACTATCTTTAATTGTAAACATTGAACTATTTTAAAATTGCTATATGAAAAATATTGAGGTCCCGAAGCATGGTTCACATCCTGTTAACCGCCGAAATTTTTTAAAAACCACTGCAAAATTCGGAGGAGGAATGCTTCTGACTTCTTCACCTTCATTTCTTTTTGCGCAACAAAAAAAATACACAGTCGGGGATATTATGGATGCATTTATAAAAGAAGTGCAGAATGCCCCGTTTAAAACCACTGTAGACACATTAAAAGCCGGCAACAGGGATATTACTGTAACGGGCATTGTTACCTCCACATTTGCTACGGTACCGGTTATTAAAAAAGCAATTGAGATTAAAGCCAATTTTATCATTGTTCATGAGCCTACATTTTACAATCACCAGGACGAAACCGAATGGTTGAAAAATGATGCAGTATATCAATACAAGGCTAACCTGTTACAGCAAAATGGCATAGCTGTATGGCGCAACCACGACTACATACACACCCACCAACCTGACGGTGTGAAGATGATGGTAGTAAAAAAACTCGGTTGGGAAAATAGCTTTGACAACAGCAGCAATATTGCCACTTTGCAGGCAACAACACTTCAACAACTGATAAACCACGCCAAGCAAAAGCTGGGTATAAAAACGATCCGGTATAATGGAGATTTACGCCAACCCTGTAAAAAAGTTTTGCTGATGCCCGGAGCTGCAGGCGGTAAACGACAAATAGAAGCCATCATTAAAGAGCAGCCCGACGTTTTAATCTGCGGTGAAATACAAGAGTGGGAAACAGCCGAATATGTAAGAGATGCAATAGCCAAAGGACAAAAACTGTCGATAGTTGTTTTGGGGCATATTGCCAGCGAACAACCCGGCGCTGAGTACATGGTAACCTGGTTAAACAAAAACTTTCCGGATTTAAAAACAACGTTTGTCCCTACTTCCCCTTCACTTCAATTTCGGTAAAGTATGTAATGGCATGTACCATTAGCTTAGTGCCCAATGACGATCATCTGAGAGTAAAGCAGATATGGATGAAACATTAAAAAATCCTGAAGGGACGACCCATTAGTAGCAAACATCATAGACCATTAAAACAAAATCCCATCGGGACGATCTTAGTATTGGTCGTACCGATAAGACTTGTATTTTGAAAAATATTGACACTACCAAATGGTCGTTCGATGGGACTTTAATTTTAGGGTTTTATTACTCCCCACCAAATGGTCGTACCGATGGGACTTATATTTTGGAACATATTGCCGCTACCATAAGGACGTCCCGATGGAACTACACGTTGTGGCCTACACTGGCACCCGGCGAAGGTTTGTCCATAATAAACCAAATAGTAATAATGATCCGTTTAAGCGATACTAAAAGCCTATTTTTTTTGTTTTCGCACAGTCTAACCAAACTGCTATGAAATATAAATGCCGGTACCAAAAATTATTAAATCCACTAACTATACTTAATGTAAGTATACTTATTTAAGAAAAAAACCTGCTTTCAAAAGCAAATGAAAGCAGGTTGATCCCTATTATTAAAATAAGATGAATTATTTAGTCACTCTTAAAATTCCATTCATTATACTCCAGTGACCAGGAAAAGTACAAACGAATATGTAATCACCGGGTTTTGTTGGAGCAGTAAACTGCAACGTAGCATCTTCACCAGGATTAATCAATTTTGTAGAAAATAAAACTTCAGGTATTGCCGGCACATATTGTTTTTGTGCTCCACTGGGTTCCCGTGCCAGTGCATCTGCTGCTGCACCTACTTTAGGTAAAGTTCCTGGTTTAATAATAACCATATTATGCTGCATTACATCAGGATTTTCGATGTTGATCGTAACCTTTTGACCAGCCTTTACTGTAAGAAGCTTTTTATTAAACTTCATAACATTTTCAACAACTTTAATGTTGATAATAATTGGTTTCAATACTGTGGCAGCAGGTTTCATCGTTAAAGACTCATTCTTATTATTAATGGAAAAACCAGGTTTAACACCGGCAACTGTTTTGCCAGGTCCCTTTAATTCCATGGTAACATTTTGCATATTGCCTGTTAAAGAATAGGTTCCTTCATACTCTCCCATTTTATTTTCATTATTTAAATCCTGGGAAGTACGCACACCCTGAATTAAAGGTTCCTTAAATAATGAAACAGCTTTAGCTGTCCCAACTTGCTTGCCATCAACGCTAATACTCATTTCGCCATTAGCTGATAATTTGGCAAGCAATTCAAAACTTTCAGGCAATGTTTCGGTTGAGGTGGCTTTATATGTTTTACCTGCTTGTTTTACTACCATATTGAGCTTACCATTTTGAATGTACAATCCATACCCTGATGCCTGGCCCCCGTGGGCCATAATAACGCCTTGTAATTCCCGCTGCTCTGCTCTCGAGATTGTTCCTTTTATAATAATTTCCTTGCCTGTAACGTCAGGAGGAAATACCATTACCCCCCTTCTTGGTAATGAATAAATTTCGTTATTTAAGGCTTTGCCAATACGATCGGTGAGAGTTGACCCCTGTATTGTAGCAGAAGAAGGCGGGGCTTTTGCTGCTGCAGATCGAAAACCATCTTCATGAGCTATTGATGCAGCAAGCAAGGCTCTTGATAGCCAATCGTCGTTACCATTCTCCTGCTTGAGTGATGCGGCATATATAAGTTCTCCAAATTTTTGCGATGATGGCAAAGCAGTTATTGCTAATACCGCAGCCAAACGCGTATTTAAATTAGGATCATTTAGTAAGCCACTGGCCTGAATGGCAGCTACAGATTGTTGATTTTTTGGCAAAACCTGCACCGCAGCTTTTCTAACACCGGCAGCCGGATGAGATAGCGCTTTAATTGCAACCTGCATTGCTTCTGCATTAGAACCATTTAGTACACCTAATCCCTGCAGTGTCCATAAAGCATGAACGGCTGGACTGTTTAACCCAATTTCATCTACCTTTTTATTATTTACGATAGCATAGAGTGCAGGAACTGCCTGCATATTTTTTGATTCTACCAGCAGTCGCTGAGCGGTCATACGCCAAAACATATTATCATTTTCTAAAGCCTTTAATAGAGAAGGCA
>JANPPB010000244.1:0-4571 GCA_031428295.1 Segetibacter sp.
CAGGTAGTAATAAAAGGTTTGAAGCACAAACTTTCAACCTGACCAATAATTCATCAGCACCGGTACCCTATTTTATGCATACGGTTGGCAGGTATTTTAAAGCTGAGTTATTAGGCGGCTTTTCAGCGGTTGCCGGTCAAAATATTTATTCATCGTCGTACGACATGGGCGAAGGATACACCAGCCGTGCCGTGAGGCCAAATAACTGTGGTACTCAGCCCCAATTGCCTCAAAACTTTTTCAACCTTTACCCATACACCGGTACCGTGGATGTACCGGCACCGGATATGATCATGCGCCTGAACAGTGTGGGTAACGCACCCAACAGCCGTACCGTTAAAGTATTGCTGAACAACGATAGCATTACCCGCTACCAAATGGATTATTTTACGGATGCCCGAATTGAAGAATACATTACTGTAAACAAGATAAGTGCAGGCACAGCAAACTTTATTGTAATTAATCAAAGTAATGCCAGTTGCGACCAGCTAAGAATATCGATGATTGAATTAAACTATCCAAGAATTTTTAATTTCCATAATGCTGCCAATTTCACTTTCAACATAAATGCATCGAATGATGCTCAGTATATTGAAATCAAAAATTTTAACTATGGTGGTGTTGCACCCGTAATTTATGACCTGGCGCACCAGGCAAGATATATTGGAGACATCAGCACTTCAGGTACAGTAAAAATATTATTGCCTGCAAACCCAACAGCTTTTCAATTGGTTATTACCTCACAGGCAGGCACCAATTACAAAACAATTAACAGCCTGCAAACAAGAAACTTTACAAATTATGCTTTGCAATCAAATCAGGGCGACTACCTGATCATAAGTAATCCCTTGATTTACGGAGCGGGCAACAGTAATTATGTACAGCAGTACAGCGATTATCGCAGCTCATCAGTTGGCGGCGGTTATAATGCAAAAATTATTGACATAAACGAGTTGGTTGACCAGTTTGCCTGGGGTATTAAAAAGCACCCCTTTTCTGTAAAAAACTTCCTGTCATATGCCCGAAAAAACTTTTCTAACGCCCCAAAATTTGTTTTTCTGCTTGGCAAAGGTTTAAGTTATAACGCCTATCGCAATAACGAAAGCAATGCGCTGGCCGACCAGTTGAACCTCATACCTACCTGGGGATCACCGGCGTCGGATAATGTATTAAGCTCAAAAGATTTTACTGGCTTGCCCGAAATACCCATCGGAAGATTATCGGTGGTTACTCCTGCCGAAGTAGGCACCTACCTTACAAAAATCAAACAGTTCGACAGTGCTCAGCTTAGTCCCGATCGTTCAATTGCAGGAAGAAGCTGGATGAAAAATGTATTGCAAATTGCCGGTGCAAACGATCTTGGATTGGGTAATCAATTAGATGGGTACCTGGATACTTATAAGACGATTATTAAGGATACTGCCTTTGGTGCCAACGTTACCAACTTTAGTAAAAATGCAAATCCTGCAGGTTATACAGATGCTATATTATCCTTTAAAAAAATATACGAAGAGGGCTCGGCGCTCATTACTTATTTTGGACACTCCTCTTCAACCAGCCTCGATTTTAACCTTGATAAACCAGAGAACTACAATAACGAAAAGAAGTACCCTTTATTTATAGCCAATGGTTGTAATGCCGGTAACAACTTCGACTTTGAAACCAACAGATTTAATAGTGCATCAACAATTTCTGAACGCTTTATTGTAGCATCAGAACGTGGAGCTATTGGCTACCTTGCCACTACAAGTCTTGGTGTGGTCAATTATCTGCATATGTACACCAACCAGTTTTATAGAGCGTTTTCAAAAACCAAATACAATCAGCCGATTGGTGTAGCAATAAAAGAAGGTATCAGGGCAACTTTGCAATCAACCGGTACACCTGATTTTTTTAGCAGGGTACATGCTGAGCAATATTCGCTTAATGGAGATCCTGCTGTTAAAATGAACGCTTCCAGTTTGCCCGACTATGCAGTTGGGGAGCCTGAAATTGAAGTAAGCCCTTCATTTATTTCTGTGGCAGATTCTTTGTTCTCAGTTAAGGTTAAAGTATACAACCTTGGCAGGTCAACAAAAGATTCTGTTGGCTTTACGCTAAAAAGAATTACCCCTTCGGGAGAAACGAGCACCATTATTTCAAAACGCCTGGCGCCATTAAGCTTAAATGATTCAGTTACTACTACTGTACCGGTACGAGGCATTACAAACAAAGGAACCAACACCATTATAGCCATTCTTGACGAGGCCAATCAATTAACCGAAATCACCAAAACAAATAATAGTGCTTCAAAAGATATTGTAATCTCCGAGGATGAAATAAGGCCTGTATACCCCTACAACAATGCTATTGTAAACTCCACTAACTTCCAGTTTCAGGGTTCTACCGTTAACCCCTTACGCCAAGCCATTGATTATATAATGGAGATTGATACTACGGCCCTGTTTAATTCAGGCTTGAAAAAGAGTGTTACGGTTACCAATAAATCTGGCGGCGTCATTGTATTTAATCCCTTAATGACACTGGTGAATAATACCGTTTATTATTGGAGGGTTTCACCGGTTATTGCAGCCATGCCATGGCGCATTGCTTCGTTTAAATATGACGAAAGCTCACCTTTGGGCTTTGAACAATCTCATTATTACCAACATGCTGCAGCAATTCTTAAGGATGTAAGGTTAGATTCCGCAGACAGAAAATTCAAATTTGCAAACCGTACCAATAACCTGTTCATTGTAAACTCTATATATCCTACCAGCGGTACAGAAGATGCTCACTTTAGTGTTGCTATCAATGGAAACCAGATCATCGCCAGCGCCTGCGATGGACCTGTTTTCCAGTTCAATGTTATTAACCCAATAACTTTTGAACCCTGGAAGAATGTAACTACTGCAGGCGTAGGTTTATATGGCAGCGGGCCATCGGATTGTGCTTTAAACAGGCAATATAATTTTGAATACAGAACTATTGACAGTGCCAGCCGGCGCAAAGCAATGCAATTGATGGACCGAATACCAAAAGGTTATTATGTGGTTGTAAGAACCATAAGTAGTCCCGATAACAATATTAATTCGTATGTAGGAGCCTGGAAAGCAGACACTGCTGTTTATGGCAAAGGCAACAGTATTTATCATCGTTTAAAAAGTGCCGGATTTGCAACAGTGGATTCCTTTACAAGAGCAAGAACGTTCTCGTTTGTGTATAAAAAAGAAGATACCACTTTTACTCCACGTTATGCTATGAGCAATGGTGTTAACGACCGCATTAACCTGGATGTAAATTGCTATAGCCCGGATACCAGCGGCCTTATAACTTCTGCAAGCTACGGACCTGCCAAAGCATGGAAAAAAGTTAAATGGGCTGGTAGCAACATTGAAACAGGTAACGATACCGATAGTTTGAAAGTAATCGGCATAAACAACAATGGGGAAGACATTGTGTTGTATACCCTGGGAGATACCCAGCAGGACTTTGACATCAGTGCTATCAAAGCCAGTGACTACCGTTACCTGAAACTATCCCTGGAAACAAAAGACAATATTACTGCAACCCCTTACCAGCTTAGTTATTACAGGGTGGAGTACGAGGCGGCTCCCGAAGGCGGTCTTGCTCCAAATTTATACTTAGACTTTCCTGACACTTTGCAATTTTTAGCTGGCAGAGGCAATAACATTAATGATTTTACCGTGCAGGTAGGGTTTAAAAATGCATCTACAGTTAACTTTGACAGCCTTGCATTAAGAGTTATTCTTTACGACACTGCTAATAACAGTTTCAAGTTTAATCAAAACAAAACAAGGCCTCTTGCCGCCGGCGACACCTTGCATGCTAAAGCTGTCATTAATGTCAATGGACTTTCAGGCTACTACAATATTTACCTCGAAGTAAATCCTGATAAAGATCAACCTGAGCAATACAGCTTCAATAATTTCATGTACAAGCGGGTGTACATAAAAGGAATACAACCTTTACCTGTTGACCTGCTGGCATTTACTGCAGTATTGCAACAAAACAATGTGCTAACCAATTGGGCCGTTGCTAATGAAAAGAATATTAAAAATTATCAGGTGGAGCACAGCATAAGCGCAGATCGATATACTACCATCGGAACCTTAACTGCAAAAGCTACCGGTGTTAATACTGATTATCAATTTCTACATCTCAATGTTCCGGCAGGTAAAAATTATTACCGCCTTAAAATGACGGATGTTGATGGAATGATAAAGTACTCTCCTACCAGGTTGATTACGGTTGACAGAACTACAGAAGTGACCCTATATCCAAACCCTGTTAAGAGTTTGTTGAATATTAAGATTAAGAGACAGGATGGTAAATCTTCAACTATCAAATTACTCAACAGCTTTGGCCAGCAATTAAAACAGTTGAAGGTGAGTGGCAGCACTCAAATTGATATGTCGGCTTACCCGGCCGGTTTGTACCTGGTGCAAGTAAATGATGGTGCCGATGCACTTACCTATAAAATTCAAAAGCGGTAAACCATAAACTTTAGAGCAACTGCTATGCATTCGCTCTACTAAACAGCAAACCTACCTGGGTTTGCTGTTTTTTTT
>JANPPB010000245.1:0-4989 GCA_031428295.1 Segetibacter sp.
TCGTAAATACGTTTCCAGATAGCAACCCTGCTGGCATCGTAGTTACCCCATGCGCCTATATTGTTTGGGTTGTTGGTTTGTGTAAAACCTTTACTCAAATCCCACCTGAAACCATCAATTTTATAATTGGTTAGCCAATGCTCAACAACACGATCTACCAGGTCTTTGGTTGCAGGTGCTTCGTGGTTAAAGTCGAAACCAACATTGAATGGATGCTTTGCATCCACATTATGCCATGGGTTGTTGCCAGCCGGCTTGTTGGTTGTTGAGTTAAAATACATTTGAACTGTTGGCGATAAACCAAAAGCATGGTTCATGGCTATGTCCATAATAACTGCTATACCCTGCTTATGGCACTCATCAATAAACTGGCGCAAAGCAGTTTCGGTACCGTACATTTTATCAGGTGCGAAATAATAATCAGGATTGTAACCCCAGCTCAGGTTTCCTTCAAACTCATTAAAAGGCAATACCTCAATTGCAGTGATCCCTAATTTTTTAAGGTAAGCAATAGAATCTTTTACAGTAGACCAACTTTTAGTGGCCACAAAATCGCGAACAAGCAATTCGTAAATTACCAGGTTGCGTTTATCGGGTTTTATAAAATTGGGTACCTGCCAGTTATACACTGGCTTTGCAGTCTGGAACACACTTACAATTCCACTGGTTTTACCGGTTGGGTATGGTTTTAGATCGGGGTAATTAGCAGCAGGAATGTATTGGTCGTTATATGGATCCAGTACTTTTTCGGTCATAAAATCGGCTACTTTTAAAGTACCATCAATTACAAATTGATAACCATATTCAGCACCGGGTGTCAATCCGTTAAGGGTAATCCAATAGCGCAATCCATCAGGGGTTCTGTTTAGTTGATGGGTTAATGATTCCGTCCAGTCGTTAAAATCGCCAATAACTGAAACACGTATTTTATTAGGTGCATACAAAACCAACGTTAACGAGGTATTGTTGGCATCGTAATTAATACCATTTCTAACACCCGCCGGTAAAGCAGCCGTAGTTACAGCAGGATAAACAAAGAACTTGATAGTATCGTATTTGGTTTGGTCGGCTGATTTTGCTTCTGCTACAATCATTTGTTGACCTGCTGCAGTAATGGTTGCAGTGGTGGTGTACGAAGTAGCATTTGTGGCAGTCGACCCAACCTGCGCTTCATTTAAATACACTTTTAAATCTGATGCAGTGCTTGCCTTCGAAGTAATGTTGATTGCATCACCTACATTTTTGGTTACAAGTTCAGGGGTTGGCTTAAACTTAGGCTCCGATAAAGGGTCGGTAATACGCACGTTCAATCCTGCTTCGTAAACAGGAATATACATATCGCCTCCATCAGCATTGCGTTGAGCGCGGCTACCCGAACCGTTTCTAAATAATAAAGCAATCTTTAAAATTTTCTCCCCGGGATCGCTCATACCAAAAAAAGTTCTTAAGCCACCTGTAATGGTATAGTTCCATTTGTTGGTTCCGGCAGAAGCTGCTTTGGCCGCTGCATTTGTTGTAGCCCATGTAAATTTTGAATATTTCCAGTCGGATGAGTTGGTGCTTGAGGTAGTAATTACGCCAATATGAACATAAACATCACTTGGCAAGTAATCTTTTAAACCGAGGTTACCCTTGGTTCCATCCACGGTAATAACAATTGGATCAGAGCTTTCTTGTATAAAATCGGGTGACCAGGAAAGTAATTGAGAATTAGAAGTGACAGCACAACAAAAGAAAAGAATTGTAATAATTAATCTCATAAAAGAAGCTTTATCGTTTAAAAATTTTACAATCAGAAGTTAAACTTCTGACAATGTGTAAATTTTACACAATATAGGAAATTTTTGAATTTCCTCGGGTAAGCACAAATTATTTTTTACGGGTTTTAATCGAAATTTAAGTATGAAGTTTACATTGAAGAATGAATACTAAAAATCAATTCCAATCCATTTTCTTTTGTTCTTTTCATATTTGTCAAAGTCGAATTTGTACAACTTACCGGGGCGGTGGGGTACATCGTGTTCATACTCTCCCACATCTACCAAAAAGTCCATCGCAAAAAATTTCTTTCTAAAATTTCTTCGGTCAAGAGTTTGGCCTAAAATGGCTTCGTATAAATTTTGAAGTTCGCGCAGAGAAAATTTTTCGGGTAACAGTTTAAAGCCAAGCGGATGCTCCTGAATTCTTTTTTGCAACCATCGGTAACACTCATCAACAATCGCTTTATGGTCAAATGCCATTTCGGTTAAATGATCAATGTTGTGCCAGTGCAGCTCGTTATCAGTTATTTTTAGCTGGTGGTGTTGAATGTTCAATAGTGATGCATAGGCAACAGTTACCACCCTTCCGCCGGGGTGCCTTGCAGGGCAACCAAATATTTTTACCTGCTCCAGAAATACATCATCCATACCCGTACGTTGCCTTAAAACGCGATAAGCTGCTGTGTCCAATTCTTCGTTGGCGTAAACAATATCGCCCAGTAAAGACCACATCCCTTTGTATTGTTTCAGGTCGCTCCGTATCAATAAAACTTTTAACTGGTTTTCTTCAAAACCAAATATTACACAGTCAGCAGTAATAGGTATGGCGGGGTATGAGGCAACCAGTTCAACAGCATCTTCAATTAAATTGTGGCGTTTTTGTCTGCTTAATGGGGAAGTGGCTAAAAATTCCATAATACAATCGTTAGTTGAGTAGTTTGGTTGGTGTAATGGCAAGTAGTATAGAACTGAAAAATAATCAAATTATTTAAACGTGTACAAATTACACCTTATACAACGGTATTTAGTTTTAAAAAGATGGAGCCACAGGAGAAGGAGATAGCTGTCAAATCAACCAAAACCTGCTACATTAAAGATTTATACTTCAGCTAACTTTATCGACCTAATTTTTAAATATGTACTCAATTGAACAGGTAAAAGAACTGAGCGCTCTTACCAATAAACTAATAGCAACAAGTAACACCGAAAAAGCCTTTGAAATTGTTGAAGACATTCGAAAAGCATTGCGCTTTCATGAATACCGCTATTACGTTTTAAATGATCCATTGATTTCGGATACGGAATATGACCAACTGTACAAAGGATTAGAAAAAATAGAAAAAGATCACCCGGAGCTTATTACTTCAACCTCGCCAACGCAACGGGTGGGCAGTAGCTTGAACCCTTCGTTTAATACAGTTGCTCACCTGGTGCCTATGCTGAGTTTGGAAAACAGCTACAATGCAGATGATCTTTTAGATTGGGACCGGAAAGCACGGGAGTTAACAGGTTTGCAACAGGTGGAGTATTGCATTGAGCCAAAATTTGATGGGGCCAGCATATCACTTCTATATGAAAATGATTGCCTGGTACGGGGTGCCACCCGTGGCGATGGTGTAGAAGGAGATGACATTACCACCAACATAAAACAGATAAAAAGTATTCCGCTGGGGGCAGAGTTTTCTAAATACAACGTACAGCAAATTGAAATAAGGGGCGAGGTAATGATGACGAAAAAAGCCTTTAAAAAATTTAACGAAAACCTGGCCGAACAAAATTTATCACCCCTTGCCAATCCACGTAATGCAGCCTCGGGCAGCTTACGCATGAAGGATCCTAAAGATGTGGCCAAACGAAACCTTGAAGCGTTTTTATATAATGTAAGCTATCATATAGACACAGACAAAGGCGGTCAACATAAAAACTTAGACACGCATTCGGGCACCTTAAATATGCTTTGGGATCTTGGCTTTAGAAGCCCTGTTAAAGAAATGATGGTGGTAAAGGGTATTGAAGCTGCCATTAGTCATGTAAACGATTATGAAGCTTTACGCGATACATTGCCTTACGAGATTGATGGTATGGTAATAAAAGTAAACCAACTGGAGCTGCAGGATAAAATGGGCATGACCACACACCATCCCCGCTGGGCTATTGCCTTTAAGTTTAAGGCAAGACAAGCTACCAGTAAACTGCGTACAATAGAGTTTCAGGTGGGTAGAACCGGAGCCGTTACCCCTGTTGCCAAAATTGAACCGGTATTAATTAGTGGCGTAACGGTTGGTTCCATTTCGCTGTTTAATGAAGACATTATTAAAGAGAAAGACCTGATGATTGGTGATACTGTTTTGGTAGAAAGGGCCGGCGATGTTATTCCATACATTGTAAAATCGTTAAGCGAGTTAAGGGATGGAACTGAACAGCCCATCAGGTTTCCTACGGCGTGCCCTGTTTGCAACAGCCAGCTTTTTAAAGAAGAAAGTGAGGCCGTATGGCGTTGTATAAACATTGAGTGCCCCGCACAAGTAATTGAAAAAATGATCCATTTTGTAAGCAAAGACGCCATGGATATTAAAAGTTTTGGCGAGGCAAATGTTCGAAAGTTTTACGAGCTGGGCTTACTGAAAGACATTCCCGGAATATATACATTAGACTTTGAAGCCATTGGTAGCCTGGGCGGTTTTGGCAAAAAGTCGATTGACAATTTGCAGGCGGCTATCGAAGCCTCCAAACAACAACCGCTTCACCGGTTGATTTTTGCATTGGGTATTCGTTTTGTGGGCGAAACCACTGCAAAAGTGTTATCCAATAAAGTAAGCCACCTGCTCGATCTTAAAAATTATTCTGAAGAAGAGCTACAAGAACTGGAAGACATCGGTATTAAAGTTGCGGGCAGTATAGCACAGTTTTTTAAAAACGAACAAAACAATGAGATGCTGAAACAACTGGAAGCGTTAGGCGTGCAAATGAACAATACAAAAAAATCAATAGTTGAAAAAGGTGGGCTTGCGGGTCAAACCTTTTTATTTACCGGATCGTTAAGCAAATTAAAGCGAAGTGAAGCTGAAGAAATGGTAGAGCAGCACGGAGGTAAATTATTAGGTAGCGTAAGCAGTAAATTAAATTACCTGGTTGTAGGCGAAGATGCTGGTAGCAAATTTGAAAAAGCCAAAAAGATCAATACCATTAAGATAATTAGTGAGGATGATTTTATAAGGCTGGTGGGGGT
>JANPPB010000246.1:0-2289 GCA_031428295.1 Segetibacter sp.
AGGCCAACGTCTGCCGCCACACCGTTGCTGCTGTATGGTCCATAACCTGAGCTGATAAACTTTGCAGTAACACCCAAAAACCAATGCTCTTTGTAAGGTTTAGAGACCATTAACTGTACTAAATAATCTCTTGGATGAAATGTACCCATAACGTTGCCCGATGCATCGGTTTGGGCAATGTTACCATAATCGAAAAAATTGATGCCCAATCCAACAGTGGTGTTGTATCGGTCAACATGGTATGCAGAAGCAAGGCTATAGTTCTTTATTCCCCCTAAAAAAGAACTAAACGAGGCACTGACATACCTGTGCATTGGCTTGCGTAATAGCGCCGGGTTATGAAAGCTCAGGCCAACATCGTTGCTGATAGTTGAAATATTTACACCGCCCAGTGCAGATAATTGGGGTGTATTGGATTGATTTATAAAGTTGAAAACGGCATTGCCACCAAGGGTTTGAGTAAATGCTTTGTGCATAAAAATAGTGAGGCAGATAAGGAGGACTACTAACCGAAACATGGTTACACAATTTAAATGAATTAGCGAATGCACCTCACATTCTACAACAAAATCCACCTGGTTGAAAATGAAGCCGGTTATAAAATCTTATTGAAGTCCGGATATGTTTACAGTATGGTCCTTTATTAATGCTAAGGAAGGGTTGAAAAGTAATTACCGATGATACTTTTAATGCTTCATGGAAAGTAACCTTAGTAGAATGAAATGAAGACTGATTATAAACCTTATTACTTTATTCCTGAAGCAAAAGGTAATAAGGTATGACCACCGGGAGAATTGCTTTTCTACTAAGGCTACAAACGATTAATGAACCGCAATGTTTGATCGGCATTATTACTAATCTTGTTTTATAACAATTGAAATAGGAACTCATCAAAATTGAAGATAACTTGAAAGCAAATTGATTAACTGCCATGAAATTATTTAAGCTTTCCTGTATACTTGTAGCATGTAATTGCAGCCTGTTAGTATCGGCTCAAAAAACCAATCAAACAGGTAATAAAACCGAACGGCTGCAAATAGCTTCTCAAATGGAGCAATCGATGGTGAAAGAATTACTGAATGTATGGTATCCTAAAAGTGTTGACAGTTTGTATGGCGGTTTTCTCAGCACGTTTACCTATGACTTTAAACCGGCAGCAAACCAGGATAAATTTATTGTTACGCAGGCACGTCATACATGGACGAATGCAAAAGCGGCTGAATTATATCCGTCTAACACTTACTATTTAAAAAGTGCCCGCCATGGATTTCAATTTTTAAAACAGGTGATGTGGGACAGCACTTATGGTGGATTTTACAACCTGGTAGACCGCCAGGGAAACATTAAAAGCAATCCCAAAGCTCCGAAAGATGCTTATGGCAATGCCTTCGCGATCTATGCTTTGGCAGCATATTACCATGCATCGAAAGATACCGCAGCATTAAGTTTTGCAAAAAAGGCTTTTGCCTGGTTAGAGGCGCACAGTCATGACCCAATTTACAAAGGTTATTACCAGCATTTACAACAGGATGGTACCCCTGTTATGCGTGATGCATCGGTTGCCTCAACATCAGATTTGGGTTATAAAGATCAAAACTCATCCATCCATTTGCTGGAAGCCCTAACCGAATTGTACACAGTGTGGCCCGACCCTTTGGTGAAACTGCGGTTGGAGGAAATGTTATACCTGGTAAGGGATAAGATTACTAACAGCAAAGGCAACCTTGTGTTGTTTTTTACCCCGGATTGGAAGCCGGTTAGTTTCAGGGATTCTTCGGAGGCGGTTATACTTAAACACAAAAACCTTGACCATGTATCTTTTGGCCATGATATTGAAACTGCTTTCCTGATGTTGGAGTCGTCGAATGAACTGGGCATAAAGGATAACAGCAAAACAATGCAGGTAGCAAAACGCATGGTAGACCAGGCCATAAAGTATGGTTGGGATGATACCGTTGGTGGTTTTTATGATGAGGGTTATTATTTTAAAAACAAGCCGGGTCTCACCATCATTGCTGACACTAAAAACTGGTGGGCACAGGCAGAAGGAATGAATTCGTTATTGCTGATGGCCAAATTATATCCCAACGATCCAATGAATTATTACGGGAAGTTTAAGAAGCAGTGGAACTACATTCAAACCTATTTAATCGATCATGAGCATGGTGATTGGTACGATGCAGGTCTTGATAAATCTCCGGAGAGAAAGACTGCATTAAAGGGACATATATGGAAAGGAACATACCATAGTTTTAGGGCAATGAATCATTGCATAAAAATGTTACGGGA
>JANPPB010000247.1:0-5872 GCA_031428295.1 Segetibacter sp.
TTAATGTATGTGGCACCGGTAGCTTTTCCCGCTACATTGGTGTTGGACAAAATTGGCAGCACTGCTTTTCATTTGTATGCTTTGTACCCAATGGTAGGCGCCATCGAAGGTTTTAGAACCAGCTTTGCAATCGGTAAACAAATGCCCTGGAATTTGATTGCCATTAGCAGCGTTAGCGCCATCATCATTTTTATAAGTGGTATCTGGTATTTTAAAAAGATGGAACGCCACTTTGCTGATCTTGCTTAATCCAGCTTCATTCAATAACACCAGTCAACATCAACCTAAAGCCGAATTTATTTTATAGCAATGCAAAACCTGGCAATTAAAGTTTCAAATCTTGGTAAGGCTTATCGTATAGGTCTGAAAGAAAAAAAACAGGAGACACTTGCCGGTTCCATTATTGCTGCCTTAAAAGCTCCGATACGAAATTTCAGAAAAATTTCAAACCTTAATAAACTACAAAATCAGGAAGGTGGGGCCGATATTTTTTGGGCAAACCGCAACATAAACTTCGAAGTTTATAAAGGCGAAGTATTAGGTATTATTGGTAAGAATGGTGCAGGTAAAAGCACCTTGCTAAAGTTGCTAAGCCGTATAACAGAACCAACAGAAGGCAGGATAGAAATACATGGAAAAGTTGCCAGCCTTTTAGAGGTAGGCACCGGCTTCAACCCTGAGTTAACCGGTAGCGAAAATATATACCTCAATGGTACCATTCTTGGTCTTACCCGTAAAGAGATTGATGCCCGGTATAACGACATCATTGAATTTTCAGGCATAGAAAAATTTATTGAAACACCGGTCAAGCGTTACTCAAGTGGAATGAAGGTAAGGCTGGCGTTTGCGGTTGCTGCACACATTGATCCCGAGATATTAATTATTGATGAAGTGTTGGCTGTTGGTGATGCGGAATTTCAAAAAAAGTGTTTGGGTAAAATGCAGGAAGTAGCAGGTAAAACGGGCAGAACCGTTTTGTTTGTAAGCCACGATATGGCTGCTGTAAAAAACCTTTGTACACGTGCCATCCTGCTGCAAAAAGGCAGCATTACTTACGAAGGTCATCCCAACGATGTGGTGGATTATTACCTGAGGAATGCCGCCATGATCCAAAACGACACTACCGGTTTGTCGTTTAAAAACAGGAGCGGCAATGGCAAATTTGTTGTTACCAATTTTGAATTTTTAAACGCAGCGCACCAGCCGGTTATGGTACTGGAAACCGGCATGGATGCATTCCTAAAAGTGTCTTATAAATCTTTAGAAAATAGCCCCAACCCGGTTGTAAATATTTTAATAAGAAATAGCTACCAGCAAATTATTGGTAACCTTTTAACCCGGATGGCTTATCCCGGGGTTCTTAAACTGGCATCAGAAGGTTCAGTGCTTTGCCACATTCCTAAATTGCCTTTTTTACCGGGCAGGTATACCATCGATATTACTTTAAAACACGACTATGATGTTACGGATCAAATAGAAGGATTGACAATTATGGAAGTAGAAAAGGGCGACTTCTATGGTACCGGTAAAGTGCACGAATCAATGAAAGATGGTTTACTAATAGACCATCAATGGCAGGTAATATAGTTAGCATGTTAAGAAAAAGATTATTAGTAACCATCAGCTTTAGCTTTTCCATCAGGTATTTATATAGAACGGGCATGTTACACCAGCTACAAAATTTTGCTGATGTGGTGATTGCAATAACCTGGAACGAAGAAGATTTGATCAATGAGTTAAGAGCAGATGGGTTTGAAGTACACCTGGTACCAGAGTCGAAGAAGGGAGTTGTATATGAAACAGCCCGCAAACGCATAGATTACTGGTTTAAATTCTTCAGATTAAAAAATTCCCTGCGAGCACAGGAAAAGTATCTCAGCCAATTCAACAGTACTAGGATCATCCTTTTAAATAAAACACGGCGTACAATCAATTATGCCCGTTTTTATATTCCGGGTTACACAAAAAAAATATTTAAGAAAGAGCGGGAGGCGCTCGTTGCAGATACCAATTTTAACGAGATGCTCACCCTGGTGGATGCACTTAATATTGATGCAGTTCTTTCGGTAACTCCGTTTCATGCACAGGAGGATATTTTGTTGAGGGCTTGCAGTTATCGCAACAAGACAATGATTGCCTCCATTTTGTCGTTCGACAATATAACCAAGCGGGGATGGATGCCGGTGAACTACAATACTTACCTGGTATGGAATAAATATAATTACGAACAAACGCTTCGCATTTATAAAGAAATTAAAGATCCTTCCAGAGTTCATGTGGTGGGTGCAGCCCAATTCGACTTTTATTATAATGCTGATAACCTGCTTTCAAAACCGGCATGGATGCAAATAGTGGGCATACCCACTAACGAAAGAAAAATTATTTTATATGCAGGAGGACCGGGCACTTTATTTCCAAATGAGCCACAATACCTGAAACACATTTTAGATGCTATTGATAGTGGCGAAATAAAGGGCAACCCCCTTGTTTTATTTCGATGTCACCCGGTTGACAACTTGAACAAATGGAAGAGCTGCATAGGCGAACATAAAAACCTGGTGTACGATATTTCGTGGACGGGTAAAGAGAAATTGCAATATTCGAACATTACCACTGAGGATATAAAAAAGTTGTGCTCCACACTGGCATATACTGATGTGCACATCAACTTATGTTCTACTATGACGTTGGATGGCAGCGCATTTAAAAAGCCGCAAATAGGACCTTATTACGACGAAGTAAAACCCAGAAAGCAACATCTCTTGCAGGGTATGTATCAGCAGGACCATTTCAAGCCCATAATAAATAGCCAGGCATTAATGTTAGCCGGTTCAAAACAACAGTTAATGTCCTATATCAATAAGGCTTTAACCAACCCGGATTCGGTTACCCAAAAAAGTCAGAAAGTTTTGGAAGAAATCATTACTTATACCGATGGCAAAAGCACCGATAGGGTTGTGAACATTATTAAAAATGCCCTTGGTTAACCCTTAACCCTTGAAAAAAAGACCTAAGATATTATACATTCAAAAGCCACCCGGGGGTGGATCTGTTGTTGCCCTGTACGACATGGTTAAGATATTGGACAAAGAAAAATTTGAACCCATTATTTTGAGTTACGAGATGAATAGATACACCCAGGTTTTTAATGAGCTGGGTGTTAAAACCATCTTTTTGAATGTAAAGAAAAAGACGGGAAACGGCGTTGCTGCAAAGCAAAAAATGCCGCTGCGGATTTTTGCACCATTTAGAAAACTCAAAAGGCTCATTATTGACGACAGAAGAAAGTCAAGGCAAATTGCTGCCATCATCAAGGAAAATAAAATTGATCTTATTCATCATAATAACGACATAAACGATAGCAGGCAGGCCATACTTGCAAACAGAAAATTAAGGCTGCCACAAATTTGCCATTACCGTTCGTTAAAGCCTTATCACAAAGATCCAATCAATTTTAGCGTTGATTACTTTATGGCTAAAAATGTGAACCATCATATTTTTATTTCGCATGCCGTTGCCAGGCATTATACAAAAACGCTGAAGATCAAAAAAACCAAAGGCGTTGTCATCAGGGATATTGTTGATGTAAAAAAATTTAAACCACAGATTAAGAATGTTGCCATTCAGCAGGAGTTTGGCCTGCAGGATTCTGATATTGTAATATCAAACATTGGCAGGATTAGCCGGTGGAAAGGCCAACACATTTTTATTAAGGCATTGGCTGATGTGGTAAAGGAATATCCGCAAGTAAAAGCATTGGTGGTAGGGCCTTCAGAGCCCGGCGTAGGCGATCCCAAATACCTGCAGGAGTTACAAAAGTTAACAGAGGATTTAAACTTAAAAGATCATGTGATCTATACTGGTAACAGAGAAGATATACCTGGCATTTTATCGGTTTCAGATATGGTAGTACACAGTTCCATTGAACCCGAGCCACAAGGTCTGGTAATTGTGGAAGCACTGTTTTATGGCAAGCCCGTTATAGTTTCAGACGCTGGGGGTGCGGCTGAATTAATTGTAAATAACCAGGGCGGGCTGAAGGTGCCACCCGGTAATTTTGCAGAACTTACAAAGGCTATTATTAACCTTATTAAATGTCATGAAAATAATGAGGTCTGTATAAATGCCACTTCCAGGCCCTTAATACTTTCAGAATTCAACCCAGCAAGGCAAATCCAAAATATCGAACAGATTTATGCATTATTACTAAATCATTAAATTGTCACACGCTGAACAACAATTTTTAAGTATAGATATTCGTTTAGATGATTAAAATAGGAGTATAGTCACTTTTGTATTACCATCTAATATCCAATATCCATGTTCAGAGAAGAATCAATTTGGATCCGGAACGCCCTTCAAAAGATCCATCCGTCGCAACATACTGAAGTAGCTAACATCGGTTCTTCTACCGGTTATTTTAGAAAGGTGTTACAGCCACACATCCATAACAATATTATGGAGCCTTTAAAAAATTCGGGATGGAATGTTTTGCATGTAGATATGAAGGATGAACCCGGTGTAGACCTGGTGGCAGATGTTACAAAAACAAATTTCTCCGGTCAATTTAAAAACAGGTTTGGCTTAACTATCTGTACCAATCTGCTTGAGCATGTTGAGGATATTGACCTGGTTATTCAAAACCTGGTTAACATAACCTGTAACAATGGATACGTTTTAATTACGGTCCCAAATAAGTATAAAATTCATTACGATCCCATCGATAACGGTTTTAGACCAACACCATTGGAAATTGCGGGTCGCTTGCTCCAAATGGGTAACCCTATTAATGTAGTTGCAGAAGATATTATCACCATTCAGGAAATGGCTTATTACCGTATTAAAAAATCACACATTCCTTTGTGGGGCTATCGCGACAGGTTAAAGTACCACTTAGGCAACAGGCATAAAGTGACCGGAATTTTACTTCAGGTTGAAAAAGTTAATGAAGGTATTACGTATGTGCAGAAGGTACACTACCGCGGTAAATCAAAGCCAAGGGTGTTGAAATCAATTAAAAGTTTCTTTTTTCTCGGGTAAATTATAATGAATGCTTCTTTCATTGGTTGCTAATTTAAAAATTATAGTACTTAGTGTGCGGCATTGTTGGCGTTTTAAATTTTAAAAAAGAAGCAAGTGCCGATGAACCCTTTTTAAAATGGGCTTTAAAAAGTATGCACCATCGCGGGCCAGATTCTAATGGCACGTGGACCAATCACCAAAATTATAGTGCAGGTTTTGTACGCCTTGCCATACGCGATTTAACGGAGCATGGCAGCCAGCCTATGCTTTCGGACTGTAGCAATTATGTACTTTCTTTTAACGGCGAAATATACAATACCGGGGCATTTAAAGCGAGGTTGATTGAGGAGGAAAAAGTCTCCTTCCACTCCACTACCGATACCGAAGTGCTACTGTATGCACTTATACATTGGGGAGCAGAATATGTGCTTGATAATTTCGATGGAATTTTTGCCTTTGCATTTTATAATAACAAACTAAACCGGTTAATATTAGCCCGCGACAGGGCAGGCATCAAGCCTTTGTATATTGGTATAGGTGAGGAGGGTATTGTGTACAGCTCGCAATACGATCACATTATCAACCATCGCTTTTGCAGAAATAATTACATTGACACCGGCGCCCTTGGCGCCTATTTGTGTTTGGGCTATGTGCCTGAAAATTTGGGCATCATATCCGGAACGTACCTGCTGCCACACGGTCATTTTGTTACCATCGAAAACAATGAGCTAACCACCAGCCAATACTATGCTTACCCGCTGCATACAACAACCCAAACCAATCATACGTTAGCTGAAACTGTGCAGCAATCGGTAAAATCACAACTGGTGAGCGACGTTGCGATAGGCAC
>JANPPB010000248.1:0-3524 GCA_031428295.1 Segetibacter sp.
CAGATCCATCAGAAGCATTGGTATTACCGGGAGGATTTTGTTGATTCATCTCCTGCATTTTCTCTCTCAATTTTTTACTTGCACCTAAAATGGGTAGTACAAAACCTACAATAAAGCGGTATACGAGGTAAATTAAAAAAACCACTAAAACGTAACTAAACATAATGGGTAAAGGTACTATTGACCTGTTTTGAACAAAACTATTTAATTTTTTGCGAATGGTTTTTGCAAAACCTTAACGCCAAACTGCTTTTTATCAAACAATAGTACAAAGTGAAATTTGGTTGGTATGTAAGCGTTGCTTTATATTTGCCACCGGAAAAAGAAACATCAGAAGGGAACGGCTAACCGTTCCCTTCTCTTATTAACACAATGAACGAAGCAATTATACAGACGGTAGAAAAAATGTTGAGCGACCTCCTGATAGCGGAGAGTGGCGACTTTATAGTTTCAATTAAGATTAAGCCAACCAATAATATTAAGATATTTCTCGACAGCGATGGTGAAGGTGGAATGACCATTGAAAAATGCGTTAAATATAACCGGGGCCTGTACAAACAAGTAGAGGAAAGCGAAATGTTTCCGGATGGAAATTTTTCTTTGGAGGTTTCATCGCCGGGTATTGGCGAGCCACTGTTGCTAAACAGGCAATATCAAAAAAATAAGGGCAGACTGGTGGAAGTAGTATTTAACGACGACACCGTTAAAGAAGGCAAACTAATAGAAGTAACCGAAGCCGATATATTAATAGAGCAAACTTCGGGCAAGGGAAAAAAGGCAGAGACCCACCAGTTTCTTATACCGTTCAATAATATTAAATCAACAACTGTTCAAATTCAATTCTAAAAAATCTCTGTTGAGGGGGTTTATTTAAAAACTGTTGCCATGGCAAGTATAAATCTGATAGAAGCATTCCAGGAGTTTAAGGATGCAGAAAACATTGACCGTCCTACTATGATGAAAGTAGTAGAGGATGTATTTAAAACCTTATTAAGAAAAAAATTTACGAGCGACGAAAACTTCGATGTAATCGTTAACGCAGAAAAAGGTGACCTGGAAATTATTCGCCGTCGTATGATTGTGGATGATGGTGAGGTAATGGACCCCCTGGCAGAAATTGCATACAGCGATGCCGTTAAAATTGAACCTGACTTTGAAGTAGGTGAAGAGTTGTACGAAGAGGTAAACATTTATGACTTTGGTCGGCGTGCAATTTTGGCTGCCAAGCAAACACTTGCAAGCCGCATCAGCGATTTAAAGAAGAACGTGTTGGTTAAAAAATATGGTGACCGTGTAGGAGAGATTGTGAATGCAGAAGTTTATCAGGTTTGGAAAAAAGAAGTTTTGTTGCTGGATGAAGAAGGGAATGAATTGATTTTGCCAAAATCGGAGCAGATACCGAGCGACTTTTTCAAAAAAGGCGAAAGCATTCGTGCTGTGGTAGAGCGTGTTGATTTAAAAAATAATAATCCGGTAATTATCCTAAGCCGCACTTCGCACAAATTCTTGTCTAAGTTGTTAGAAATTGAAGTTCCGGAAATTTTCGATGGCCTGATTGTTGTTCGCAAAATTGTGAGAGATCCGGGTGAGAGAGCCAAAGTTGCAGTGGAAAGTTTTGACGACCGAATTGATCCGGTAGGTGCCTGTGTAGGTATGAAAGGTAGCCGTATACACGGCATTGTTCGCGAATTGAAAAACGAAAACATAGACGTAATTAACTGGACGAATAACATCAATCTTTTAATTCAAAGATCTCTTACTCCGGCAAAAATTACCAGTATGGATATTGACCAGGAAGGCAAACATGCAAGTGTTTACCTCAAGCCTGACCAGGTAAGTCTGGCAATTGGTCGCCGTGGTGTTAACATAAAACTTGCCTGCGAACTTACCGGTTACGAGATTGATGTGTACCGCGATAACGAAGGTGAAGTTGAAGAATTTGATATTGACCTGGAAGAATTTAGCGATGAAATTGAACCATGGATAATTGATGAGTTGAAGCGCATTGGTTGCGATACTGCACGGAGCGTTTTAAACTTAACTGCCGAAGAACTGGAGCGTAGGACCGACCTGGAAAAAGAAACCATCGACGATTTGCGTAAAATATTAAGCGACGAGTTTGAAAAAGAGTGAGGATAATAAAAAGTGAAGATTGCATAGTGAAGATTGAAGAGATATGAATGAAATGTGAATAGAGAAAAATGTAAAATTATTTTTGGAGCCGGCATTTGGATGGCTATTTACCATCGTTGTGTCACTCCCTTGTACTTGTAGATATCCTATTCACCAGGTTAAAAATTTAGGATAAAGGACATTGAATAGAAACTAATTGTTTTGGTGTTATTATTAATTATTCATTATTAATTATTAATTATTCAATGTTTATTGTGGGTTACCAAATGCTGCAGGTAGAATAAAGAACAAACTGTACAAGTGAGTGACACAACGAAGTTGAACAGAATTAGAAAAGTTGGTTCCATAACTAGAAAAGCCTTCAAATCATTGGCTTTAGGAAAAAACTTAGGATTACTTTTGGGCCACGATTTTCGGGATGTGGCATACGAACAAATAAAAAAATTAATGACAGAACTTAAATTACCGCGATTATTAGCCGCTGCCAAAGAATTTAATATTGGACAGGATACTCTGGTAGATTTCCTGGTTGGTAAAGGATTTAACAAAGACGATTTAAAGCCTACAGCCAAGTTGAGCGAAGACATGTACATGTCGCTTCAAAGAGAATTTCAGGGCGATAAAGTTGCAAAGAATAAAGCTGACCTTGTTGAAATACCAAAAGGTGTACAACAGGAAGGCAGAAAGAAAAGAGATGAAGAAGAGATAACTTTTGGCAAGAAACCATACGTTGCCGCAGTAGCAGCACCTGCTGCACCGGTAGTAGTGGCCCCGGTTGAAGTTGCACCGCCGCCAGTTGTACCAAAAGCTCTGGAAGTGCCTGTACCGCAGGAACCTGTAGTACCTGAGGTGGTTGCACCTATAGCAGAAAAACCGATACCTGCACCCGTTGAAGATCCTAAACCTGAAACACAAATACCTGCTCCGGTTGAGGAACCTCAAACTGCACCGAAGCAGGAGGGTATTGAAAAACATAAAATTGAGGCCCCTGAATTGGAAGGGCCTAAGGTTATTAATAAGATTGACCTGTCAACAATTGACTCTTCTACCCGCCCTAAGAAAGGCCCTAAAAAGAAAGAAGAAATTAAGAAAGCAGAACCAGCACCTAAGCCTAAGCCTGAAGCGGCACTAAAAATTACTGCCGAAAAACCTGTAGAAGTAGCGCCGGTTATTGCCCCTGTGGTTCCTGAGCCTTTGGTAGCTGCCGAGGCTCCATTAGTACTATCGAATATTAAAGCTGAGAAACTGGAAGGACCTAAGATTTTAGGTAAGATTACGCTTCCGGTAAACAACGATACACGCCCTAAGCCGATGAGCAACCTGGAAAAACGCAAACGTAAGCGTATACCGGTTGATCGTAAGGGCAACGAAACTCCTGTAAGAGACCCCAA
>JANPPB010000249.1:0-6353 GCA_031428295.1 Segetibacter sp.
TTTTCATCAGCTTTGCTGCCATCTTTCCTGCTAACAGAAAAAACAATACTTCTCCTATAATTATTCCAACATAAAGTAACGACCCTTTCTCGTACATACCATTTACCCAGAAATACAAAACAGCAGATAAAGCAAGAATTACTGATACTAACGGTATTCCCCATTTAATAATTTCAATCCGTTGCATGCGTTTAAAAGTTTCATCGCTTGTCTTTTTAAAATTCGGCCTGAGCTTATTGAGCAGGTAAAAGTTTTCGTAGATATCCAACACCAGGGGAACAATTTGTAACCAGGCAAGAAAAGCAAAAACCTCAGGACCAAAATAATCCATCTTCCCTGATATCTTCATGCACAACAAAAAAATGGAACTATAAGCCGCAGGCATGAATAAAAAGTCTGCATACATGTGTTTTTTTAAAGCGCTGATTACTGTTGCGCTTCTTTTATCAGGTAACCGATATATGCCATGTATTAAATTCTGTAATTCCAATGCTGAACCCGGCCATTGAAGGTCCATAATACTAAAGCGGCGAAGCACGACATCTTCGGTATAAAAATACCTGCTTAAACGCCCCATAATAAATGTGGTAAACAGCATTACACCAAACGTAATACAGAATACCAGCCAACCATTTGCTATATGAACTTGCATAAGAATTAAATTAAACGTTAACGGTTTTTTGCTGCGGTACATTACTTACAACAGGCTTTGTATTATTCATTTGCTCCTGCATATCGGCACGGGCCATTTTATACTCCTGCCAGTCGAAACCCATTAAAAAGTCAGTGGCTGCCCCGGCACCTTTCACCAACATATCCAGCTTATCTTTTTTAGTGAGAAAGAAATTGAGCCAATTGTATTCCGATACATTAATCTTTCCGATGCCCTTTTCATACACTTTATTCTTTATTAAAAAATCTTTATCGTAGTAATAGCGAATGGTGTTGAACATTCTGCCAAAGTAACCGGCAAGGCTCCAACCGGAGGCATGCATGCTCTTATCTTCGGGTTGCGCATCATCCAGGTCTATACCAAACGATGGCAAGCGGGGAACAATAACATTAGGATTGTAAAAGAGATTGATAGGAAAATTGGAAAGCATGCCACCGTCAACAAAACGGGCAGAAGATGGGGGTTCTTTTTGACCGAGCTGAGTTTGCCATCGGTTAATAATTTCATCGTCTTCGCAGGGAATATCGTTGATCATATACGATTCAAAAAAAACCGGGATTGACATGGATGCCCGGATAAATCCTGCGGGTTGAAGGCTGTCAATATCATCCGATTTTCTAAACAGGTAACACATTTCAGGAAATTGGATTTTGTTTTGCGTAACCAATTCGCTGGTAATAAATGTTACATCGCCTTTAATTCCTTCCATGCCCATGGGGTGTGGTACCCGCAGATGCAAGTTGGGCAACGATGCAGCTTTAGCACGCAGATCTGAAACCGTTTTTACACCATTTTGAATAAGCTGGGTTTTGATCCAATCGTAAAAAAAGTCGCCGGGATTAATGCCATAACCTGAGTTTTTTAAACGCTTAAAAAGCATACCTATATAGGAAATAGCACAAGCAACCAGCAGCAGGTAAAACCCTGTTAATACAAAGGACAATCTGGTAAAAATAGTAACTATCAATATCTTTTTTTCAAGCCCCAGCATAATGATATCTAAGAAGATAAGTATTGCAAAAACAAGCAAGGTCCAGGTAATCCATTTCTTTACTTTAACGGCAAAGTCTTTGTGTGTTATAAATTTTTGTATCACCCATTTGGCAGCGGGGTGGCCATCAACCAGGTTAAAAAATTTGAGATCGCAAATAGCTTTTAAAATCTCATCAGACTTGGGATCTTTCTTTGACCGTATAACAGTCATTAATGCCGTGTTGATGGCACCTGCACTGGTACCGGCCAACCTCAAAAAACGAATGCCCATCGCTTCCAGAATATAAGTATAGCCAACCAATGCAACCCCTAATACACCGCCACCTTTTTGCACCAGGTTTACATATTGATTGCCTTCGTCATCCAAAACATCCGATACAATTAGCGGTGTGGTTCCACTGTATTTATTTTGTAGCCTGTTTAAGCATTTTTGTACTTCGGGATGATTGGTAAATTCTTGTACCGTAAGAGAATCGTCGGACTGGCTATTATTAATTGTTTGTCCCATAAATGTTTAATTATTCAATTAAAACTAAGGGATTGGTTTGGTAATGTCAACCATTGACCCTCTAAAACAGAGCCTGTTATTTAGAACCATCTTGGAGTGGTAAGATGCACCAGCAGGCTAATAATTAGCTTAAAATAAAAAGCAATGGAAAATTTTAGCGTAGGACATAAACCATTTATCATGCAAGACTGATGATAAAACTGAGTTTATCTGGTACAACATTTCTTTTACTAAACCTGCCTACACTTCAATTCAATTCGTCAGTGCCATTCTAAAATGCAAAAACTGGCCTCGAAATTTTACTTTCCGGGCCAGTTCATAAAAATTGAAGTATAAATTGTTTTGCAAAACTTTAAACTCAGCAAAACCCTTACCTTTTTTTCACCAACATGCTAATGTTTTTCAAAATTAGTTAATGAGACAATCCGTTCGCCATCGTTGGTTTTTATGTTGTAGGTTGATGGATACCAGGCGCCAGGCACTACAAATTGTTTTAGTGGGGAGAAAGCTTTGGAAACTTTTTCATTTCCCATTAAAAATGCCCTCGTAATCATAGGCTCTATAAAAATAAACTTCGCATCGTATGAACCATGAATGAGTGTATACTTAAATGGCTGGCCACAGCAGAGTTCCGGTGAACCTGAAGGATTGATCCAGTGCTTGCCCATTTGCGGCTCTCCACCATCAGTAGGAATATAATTGGTTGGCCATAATGCAGGCGGAGGTATAGCGTCCATCTTAGGGCTTGCAGGCGAAATGAGCAAACGTTCCCCGCTGCTGATCATATAAAAATGAAAATCAAAATGCGGAACCAGGTATGGGCCAGGTATTGGGGGATGACCCTGTGGATTCCAATTTACATAAGCATGTTTAAACGGAAGCACATGCATGGCTTTATGATGAAATGGCAAAACCAGGCTTACACCATCATTGGGTAGTCCTTTTAAAGCATCTTTTGTAAGAATGATCCCTACCTCTTTTGGAAGGCCCCGGTGCGATATCGATACAAATGTTCGAACCTTACCCTTACCCAGCTTGGATGGAGGGCCATAAAAAGTATTCCATTTGTCATCACCATTATTTCGTTCGCTTAAAATGGTTTGCTTTGCTGCCACTTCTTCATCAATGCTTTTTGTACAGGCGTTAAACAATGTTGAAGACAGCAACATCAGGGTGATTGTTTTCAATTTCATAATAGAAGATTTATAGTGAAAAATTAGAAATCTAAAAATGATAGAACAAATGCATCACCCATCTCAAAAAGTATATGATTCAATTGCTAACAAGCCTAAAGTCTTTGATTAAGTGACAGTCATCAACAAACTAAACTCCACCTGGTAATTCCAAAAAAAATCTTACAAAAAGTAATAAAGAAAAAAGGGTGAAGACAATGTTTTACATGTTATAAAATGCTGTTGTAAGTGTACAAACATAAATTTGAATTTGCAAGATGAAAACTTGTGATGTACTAAACGATACCAGCGTAAAACTCACCGGTAAATAAGAAAAACATCGTGGACTGGCAACTCAAAAAATCAGAGTATTACACAACATAAAAAGAGCGGGCAAGGAATGTACCTTGCCCGCTCTTTTTATGTCATTATTTAAACCTGGAATTTCTAAAAATTGAACCCAAGCCTCACCCCTGCATTGTTGATGGATCCTGCCTTGTTAGATATACCCATATACTTTAACTCTGCGTCTACTGTAGGCGAAAATTTATATCCTATTCCCGGAGCATAGGCAAAGCTGGTACCTTGTCCACTCTTAGTTCCTACTGCTGCACCCAGTTGTGCATGAAAAAATACGTCAGGTGCTGCATAATATTTAATCCCGGCCATTAACGGCACAAAACCAACACTACCGTCTCCGTACATTGACTTTAAATTATAACTCAGGTATCCGCCACCGAATGTAATCCCAATTTCCGGGTCGGGCATTGTTTCGTATTGCAACGAACCACCAATAACAGAACCGTATGGTTTTGCATTTTCACCCACGGGAAGACCGGCCTCCAGGCCTATACTAAAGCCTGACTTATTTATGGGTCTCGCAGAACTTCTTCTTGCAGATTGTGCACTGGCAGCAGTAACTATTATTGATAGTGCCAGGCATAGAAATGTGTTTTTCATAATAAAATTTTTAACGATAAAGCAAAAATGAAACCAAACCTATACGTACGAAAAAATAGAACGCAAAAAACGGAAGGAAAAAACGGAAGGAAACAGGGATATTATTATACATAGCCAGGCTATGCCTTTGGCTTGATGAAATTCTGGTGTGGTAATTGTATTTAGGTAGAAAACAAATTCATTTCTTATGAAAATTAACAACATCAAAAAGCTGGTTCCTGCTATCATGATGGCAGGCTCCCTCTTATTTTCGGTTGCCGGTTTTTCTCAAACAAAAAAACTACCCGATGGAACAGTAGTATATGAGAACGGTAACAAAAAGCTGCCAAATGGCACTATTATTAGAAAAGACGGATCTATATTAAAAACAGGTGGCGAACGCTGGCCCGACGGTACAGTAAAAGTTCCGGGAGAGGATAGAAGCTATTCTAAAACGCGAACCAACGGAAGACGTAACTATGAAAAAAGAGTACCTCCCGGACAGGCCAGGAAAATGTATGGTGGAAAAGCTAAGGACTATGCCCCCGGTCAACAAAAAAAGTGGAAGAAGAATAAAAATTGGAAACACGAAAAACATCATGAAAACGAAAATCATGATGACAACGGAAACCGAAATCATGAGAAAAAAGGAAAACATGATGACTAATATTACTCATGATTAAAGTAAAAAGGCTACCTGGCAGGTGGCCTTTTTACTTTTGTATTTACCCGAAACTTTTAGTAACAGTCATCATTTATTTGCCCGATGCAACATTTGGTGCTTAGTCTGCAGTCCAAAACCTTTGGTTTCAATACAATATAAAAACACAATAAGCCCAGCAATTACTACCGCGAAAACCATGCCTGCTACTTGCCAGGGTCTGCTGTTAACCGGCTTATCTGTAGGTAAGTCAACCTGTAATTTTCTAAATTCTGCTAAAGGCATTCCATCTATTTTAATGTCTAATCATAAAAGCATTACATCGTAATTGTATAAAAAAATTGCCAAGCCTGTACTGCAGTGTGGCAATTCTTAAATAAAGTTTTGACAGCACTTTTCTTAAAGGTTTCATACTTGTTATGCTGATTGCGATCAACAGTTCAATCAGCATCAATTTCACCTTCAATCAGCAATTACGACCTCATACTTTCTTCGTAAGTTGGCCCATACAATCCCGGCACTTTATTACCCGTAGAACGTAAATGGATGATCAATTCTCCACGATGGTGGTACAAATGATTAAATAAGAACCCCCTTACTACTTGTATCCTGGGCATGACTGGAAAAATAGGCTCTGATCCACCCATAACCATGGTCCAGTTTGTAAACATTATATCGTCTGTAGCTCTCTGGAGGGCTGATCTGGCAGCCTGTAAATTCTCCTCAAATTTGGCAACAATGTTTGCAGCTTTGCTAATGTCGCCCTTATCGTATTTATAAGCGGCCATATCCATTACATCCTGGTGAAAGGTTGGTTCATACCAGTTATACACTTCGGCTATGTGCGATGCAAGCTGGCCTGTTGACCATGAAATTTCGGAGGGCTTAAAAGTTAAAGCACTATCCGGTATTGCCTTCAAAAGTTTGCGGGTGTTTTCTGCTTCATGTTCAAATTCGCCGATAAGAGATTGTACAATCATTGTGTTGAGATTTTAAAGTATTTAGTAATTGATACTGGTTCAGGTTATAACCAAGCCGGGTGTGGAGCATTTAGCTTGATCAATTGCTGATACACGCATGTTTGCTTTTTCTTGTTATTACGTTTCTACTAAGATTGCTATTAATTTTGAGTTGTACAACTTTGTAATGGCTAAATGGTTTATTCTATTTTGATCATCTTGTTTAACTAAACATGAACATAAAGAAATGCTGGTATGTTCTTACGCATTGGGAGGTTTGGCACTACAATATAAAATATGCCCTCATCTCTCCCGTATGGTTGTGGTATAGCCTTCGTGCCAGGTCTTTTTACTTTTTTACCCCGGCAAATCCTACACTCACTTTTGGTGGATTTGAAGGCGGACCAAAAAAAGAGATTTACGACCACTTGCCAAAACACACCTATCC